>NZ_JAWDIY010000046.1:0-38626 GCF_032380655.1 Diplocloster hominis
TATCCTGCCATCCGTGTGGATACAATCTAACGTAAGTCGAGATCCATAAAGGGTAATTTTAGCAGTGAGATTTTCATCTGCTTTTTCAAACGGCATTTTACCAGATAAATTATTATTTAACTCGTTTATCGCTGACACGGCACTCGTTTTTGAGGTGGTTGTCAGCGTGGTCAAATCACCAATTTTGTCCAGGATGACAGTCAGGCGTTTTTTGATCTTGCCAAACAAGGTGTTGATCGGGTCACCGCTGGCCATATCGGCATCGGTGGACGGCGTGGTAAACGGGATCTTTGTTGTTGGATCGACCTCGCCGGCCGGTCCCTGCGGCCCAATCACGGGGCCTAAATCTACTGTGGTTGTTGCCATAAGCTCATACCTCCTATTCGTAAGTCGCGATCAGGCGACCGGAAGCGTTGATCGAAAATGTCGGCACTGGCCCCGCTGGCCCCTGCGCTCCGGCGGTTCCCGTGTCACCTTTTAATCCCTTAATGTTGCAGACGTATACCCACTTTGCCACCGATGCAGCACCGGCTACTGTACACCTATATACAGCCGACGTACTCGTATTCAGATACATATCGTTGATAATGGCGGATGTAACACCGGATCCCGAAAAAACCGTCGCTGTTGTACTTGTGCCGGTTATTCCAGTGCCGACAAACCACTGTGATCCTCTCTGTCCATTTGTTCCTGGGGTACCCGCGGTCCCTGCAGCTCCTGTCGCGCCTTTAATATTACCTTTTTTCACCCAGGATCCGCTTTCTTTTGCGTACATATCCCAGTTTGATACGTTTAAATATAGATCCCCATTGACTCCTTGCGACGTAGGAGCTACAGTTCCGTACAGTATACTTTTCCCGTCTGATCCAGCCGGTCCTACTACTGATCCTAAATCTAAAACTTGTGCCATATTATTCTTCCTTTCTTATTCTTTTACTGTATAAACCAGGCGTCCGCTATGGATTTCCAATGGAGGCACGGGTTCATTGTCATTGTGGGTAAGTATCAAATGTCCGTTGCTATCAACAGCCATAGCAAAAAGCCCAGGATCTAATTGTGTTACAACCGCCGCTCCGTCTTGCCCTGGCGGCCCCTGCGGACCGGTAAACTCTCCGGCCTCCCTCCGGGCGATTAGGTCATCAGCAACGCCGTTCGCATTGTTCGCGGCGGTATCGCAGCGCTTGATCGCGGCCGTGGTGTCCGTCTGACGCTTCTGTTCTGCCACTTCCCTGCTAGCTTCCGCCGCCGCATAGCTTTCGATCTCATCATTCCCGGCTTTGATCGCATCATGGATGGAGCCGCGAACATCTCGCCCCAATCTGGCACCAAGAATATATTCCAGATATTCTGCTATGTTTGCCATTCTTTTTCCTCCCTCCTACTCTGTACCTGTCATAATTCCACCGTTAAATTGGATCGTTGTATAGGACGATTCGCCTGTCATCACACGGATGCTATCCGTTGATCCAACACCGCCACCCGTTGCGAATCCATCCCTGGCCGTGATTTGGCCGTCTGCATCTATCGCACCGGTTCCACCGCCCGCCTGTACCGAAAGGGATCCGATCAAATTCGCAGCGGCGTAATCTCCCAATATATCATTGAGCAGAAACACATATGTCCCATTTTTAAGCATCCCAATCCGGGATCCCAATACCTCTACACTGGATCCGGTTGGAGAAGAAACACTGAATTTCCCGGATCTACCGTCGTCCTGCAGGCGTATTTCTATCCCGCTAAGAATACCCTTTTTCAGTGTTAATCCGTTAATATCCAGCGTTGCGATCACAGTTCCGGTGGCATCCTGTACTTCTAAGACACCGTTTCCGTTGTCCTTGCCGCCCAGGCGTAAAGTACCGCCCAGAATTCGGTCTGCCAACATAGTTCCGGTGGTGATGAAGTCTGCAACAAAATGCCCGTCTATGGTCCAGGCGCTACGGTACGGGCCGGCTATGCCCGAGGTTGAAAAACCGATTCCGTTTTTGTTGATCTGAATAATGTTCGTCGCCTGATTTTTATCCGGAGCATCCATGATTAGGATAGCCTGGGGATGGCCGTCATCTGCCAGATCTAATATGACATACCCACCCAAGCCACCGGTGATAAGCTGGGTAGCATGTTCGACCGCCTGGTTGATCCGGGTGTTTGTAGACCTTGCAATCTGCTCGATCCGGGCTGATATATCGTTCTTGCTCTTATTATTTGACTCTGTAAGCGTCTGGAAGGTACTCCCGAGGGTGATCTTGTTATTCCCTGGATTCACTAAATCCAGATCCATTTTTGATACTAAAAAAAGCCGGTCCAGACCATGCGGGCTGCTCACCACCCTGATCCAATCTCCTAGCTTGATTTTTTCAGCGTCAACATCCATCATGGACATATCCACCGCGGTCAGCTCGATCGTATTCACCAGATTGATGCAATCCTGCAGGTAAGCTTCCCCTTTCGCCTTAAGGTTTTCTGGCAACGTCACATCGTCAAATTCGACGGTATCCCAGATCCATCCCCAGGCATTCACGGCCTCATCATCATAAATGTAATCTTTTCCGCCGTTCACGGATGTAATGTCGACCCGCAATTTTGTACCATTGATACCTTCCTCTTCGGTTTCTGCCCCAAGCGGTATAATTGCGGTTCTGATGCTTTCAGCCTTTGCATACCGTTTCAGATCGATCAGGTTTTCGCCAAACCGGATCACCTGCGTATTTGTATGCCCGTAATCAGCCAGGTAGTCCAAATATCGCTTCCCACCGTCATGCCGGATCCGGATGTAGCCTCCATGGGTTTTGATCAGTTTTTCGTTTATCGTAGTCAGCGTATCCGTATATCCACTATCCGATCGGTTGATATACCCGTTCGGGTCCACCACCGTGACATCCCCAAGTTGGATCTGCTTCCCGGTTTCGACCTGGGAGTTATGGTTGGTGATAAGTTGCTGCAGGAACGGGCGGATATCACCGGTATACTCATACGGCCGTTGCTTACTATCAAGCAGATATGATAGATCGCCCTCACAGGGGATGGTCCCTGTATTGTAAAAATCCACCTCATCGGACAACGGCCGGCCGGTAAAGATTAGGTCATCATCCTGATATACTTCGATGACAGAGGATAATTTATTGACCTTATCATAGTTTTCATGCCCGGCCGGAAGCGCAAAGGTAAGGCTTCCGGTTTTATTAAGCTGCAGAGATAGTTTCGGATTTAAAGCAATCGTCTTATCGTCTCTGGTATCGTGCAGCACATAATCCTTACTGCCGTTCTTACATATGATTCTATACATTATAGGCTACCTCCCCTATACTCAATGCTCACAACACCGTTTCCGGTAAAAGTTAGGATGTTTTCACCCTCCGCAAGAGCCAGATCATATATTTTATTGACTCCGGCTACCAGATCGTAAGACTTTGACTGATACGATACCGACATTGCTGCGCTGGCTGTGATTACCGGTATAACATGTTTGCGGCGGCCTGGAATTATGACATTCAGCTCACCAACAACCTGCAGGTTTCCGTATTCACGGATGATCCCGGTTTCAAAGTCAAAATCATCCCACAACCAATCTCCTAGGCTGTCGGCAACCTCGTTTTTATACGCATCCATGGTGCCAGTGATCACGATCTGATTCATGATCTCGCTGGATTTTTGCGAATCGATCTGCAGACGTCCATCATAATAGAATCCGGGATCCGAATCGATAATGACTTTACGCTTCCGGCCATGAAGGAAGTTTGCGATCTCGCTTGTCATGGCGTGCCAATCTTCATACCCGCCGGAATAATCAAACGTGAATTGCACGCCTTCCCGCATATTGTACGGGACGTCCCCGGTCAGGGTTTGTGTCAGGTCCAGCGATCCATCCGTCCCGGGAATGTCAATATAATTTGTTTTCGGTTCCGGCATGGGGATTACCATGGATATCATTCGTAATCCCCAGTCTTTCGCTGTATGCTTATCGTCAATCTTTATTCCTGTATGCTCCATTATTGGCCTCTCTCTTTATTCTGTGATATGCTTCCCAGCTCTGTGTCCATGTATGGTGCCATTACCGTAGCGGCCGTCCTGCCGTCAAGATTGGTCTGAACGACTATGCATCCTTTACCTAAGACGATTTTCTGATCAGGTACATAATTCCCACCGCTTAAGGACCTCTCAAGCCCTTCCAGGCCCCCTGCGGCGTTAAAGCGCATATTTTCCTCACGGGTCAATACACGCTCCCCATAATCCAAATACGCCGGAAAGAAATCCCCCGGTACGAAGTCAATACCCGTTTTCAGCCTGGGAATAGTCGGGATGTTAAATCCCTTTCCGCCGATCCCCGGGACCCAGTCCGGAAGCTTAATCTTATTAATACCTTTGATAAACCCATTGATCAGATCTATGATGAAGTTGATCGGTGCCTTGAAAATACCGCCAAGCGTATCAGCAATGGATTTAAAAATATTCTTGATATTTTCCCAGGCACCTTTCCAATTCCCCGTGAAGACATTTTTTATAAAATCAAGAATATTCTTGATGATGTTTGTTATGTTTTTAATGCTTCCAGACACCACGTCAGCAATCCCGCGAAATACTTCTCCAAACACTGACATTAACGTCTCTAAAACTGGAATCATTATTTTTGACATTAGTTCCACAATCGGTGCGAGAGCTTCGATTAAAGGATTTAAGGCTTCACTAATTAGCTGCAGGATTGGTGTCAAAAGCTCCATAAATAGATCTATGATCGGCATTAACATATCAATCCATACCTGGAATATCGGCAGCAAAGCATTTATGAGATCCAGCAAAACAGGTAACACTGCGCTGATTATCTCCGTTATCGGTGGCAGAAGCTCCTGGAATAGCTGGACTATTATGGGGAGTACCGCATTTATAATGTCCATCAGTGGGGGCAAAAGAGAATTGATCAGGTCCATCAATACCGGAAGAATCTCTTCGATCACCGGTGCAAGCTGTGTGATCAGTTCCCCTACCGCATCCACTATGGGCGGAAGCGCCTCTTCCAGCAATGGCAGCACCGCGTCGATCAGCTCGCTTAAGATCGGTATGAGCTGCTCGCCCAGCGGTAAGAGCAAAAGTTCTACACTACGTTTTAAGCCTTCAAACATTGATCCGAGATCATCATATTTGACTTCCTTGATCCCGTTTAAGGCTCCTTCCGCGTCATATGCTCCGTCGGTAATATTTGCCAACTGGGATACTACTTCTGGCCCCAGATCTTCCCACATCGTCCCAAACAGATTGACGCCGGCTGTATTCTGCGCAAGCGGATCTCCCATTTCTGCCAGCGCTGATATAGTTTGCTGGAATGCATCACGGGCAGAATCGCCGCCTGCGGCAAATTTAGCTGCCATGTCATCGGCGTTAAGCCCAATCGCTTCGAATCCTTCTTTTGTCGTTTCGGATCCGTCGATCACACGAATAGACATTTCCTTAACTGCATCACCGATTTTGTCAAGATTCCAGGCTCCAGAATCAGCGCCGGCCTGGAAGATGTTGAACATATCATCGGCGTCAAGACCCATTTTTGCGAACTGAACAGAGTATTCCGAAATACTGTCTATCAACTCCCCGGAATAGTCCAGACCATTCTGGGCACCGGCTGCGATTAGGTTAAATGCTGCCTCACCGTCGGTCCCAAAACTATCCATCATAGCCTTTGCAGCCCTGGCCGATTCGGTTATATCGTAGTCAAATGTATCTCGTAAGGCAAAAGCCGACTCCGTTAAATTTGTCAGCTCTGCGTCATCCAGGGCACCAACCTCTTTTTTGACCGTTGCCATGGCATCTGCGATATCCTCGAAGTTCTCTCCGTAATTGTCTTTGTAAATCTGTTCCAAAGACTTTTGCCAATAATCCGTTCCGTCTTTCGCAAGCCCGGTCGCTGCAATAAACTGATTCATTGCTTGATCGACGTCTACCGCGCTGCTGACCGCCGCAGCTCCTAATCCGACCGCTGCGGTTCCGGCGGCTACCATGCCTGTACCGATTGCCTTTGCGGCTCCGCCGGCTATGGATTTCAATTTTTCCATTCCACCGCCGGCCTTTTTTTCTACCTTCTCATTCGCTGCATTTAGATCGCCCTCTAGCTGGCTGTCATCAGCCCGGATCTCATATACAACCTCGCCTTTTTTGCCATCGGCCATGTCCATCACCTGCCCTTGTATAGATCAGGCGGCACATTGGCACACTAGCCTGTTATTTTCAGTTCAAAAATTCTTTGGCACTCTTTATTTTTGCATTTTAAAAAGACGCCTCTACAGACGGCGTCCTTGTTCTTAAATACATTGATTGGGTGTCCGCAATATGGACACTTTACTTTTTCTTTTTCATTCATGGGCCATGCCCTCGAGGGCACAGAACAATGCATCCAGCCCCGCCTGGTCACCTCCGCCTTCTACCGGAAGCGCATAATATGATTTCAGTTCTATTATGTTCTGCCTTTCTTTCTGATTGTATTTGGTAGGATCCGGAATATCCATACCGCGGATCCGCATGATCTCTTTGATTTTGGTTTTGTCTGATAGCCCCTGAAAAAGAGCTATGAACTTTTTCCAGTGAAGGAGCCCCTGTTCTTTTTCCAGATCGATTCCGTAATCCTGGTAAAACGAAGCGAATATATACTCCCCGTCAAGCTCGAAATCAATGAGCCTTTGATTGTTCTTTGATGGTGGCCGGTGTGGCAGATCTATATGCTGTTTTACAATCTCCTGTAAAAGTTCTGATTTTCCTTTTACCGGAAGACACCAGACACGGAAACGGTCTTTCACCAACATCCGTAACGCCTGATCGATTTTCACTTCGTCCGGAAGTTCTTCCTTGTATAAACGCTGTACGTCCAACACAACATTAAATGCCGCATTTACTCTGTATTTACGATTGCCTAGTCTAACTATGGTTTCGATCGGTTCGGTTAAAAATCCCATGCTCACACCTATTTGAACATATGTCTGCGTTGTTTCCGGTTATAGCCCTGCAAAATGGACTTTTGATTTTCC
The DNA here is from genome assembly GCF_032380655.1 of Diplocloster hominis. Lineage (NCBI taxonomy): Bacteria > Bacillati > Bacillota > Clostridia > Lachnospirales > Lachnospiraceae > Diplocloster > Diplocloster hominis. The sequence goes on from NZ_JAWDIY010000046.1 coordinate 7,005, forward strand.
TTTTTTATGTCGCTACAGCGCGGAACGACAACCTGGGTAATAAACGGAACTACCTCTTTGCACATTTCTGCATAGCGGTTATCGTAGAAGGCTACAATCTCTCCAGCATCTTCTGGACCGAACACAGCCTCGAACAAATTTACAACTGCATTTCCAAGGCGTTCAATGCAATCCTCTACGATCTCACCGGATTCTGACTTCCGTTTCATTTCAGACGTTTCAGCCAGCACTTTTGTAAGGTCGGCATATTTCCGATAGATTTTGCCAATCATATCGTCTACATCCAGAGACACATGCAACGTCTTTACAACCTTGCCTTCTTCGTCACACAGTTCAAAGTCTTCCTCATATCTTTTTCTTCTTTTCGCCTGATATGCCATGTTATATCCTCCTAAAGAGGGAGGGGATTATACCCCTCCTGTATTCGTCGTTGTTCCAATCGCCGGTCTGCCGTTACCGTGGATTGTAACGGTCAATGCATTTGGCTGGTTGCTGTCACCGTATGCCGGCGTGATGTTCGCCAGCGTCACAGGCCAGATGATGATTTTATCACCCTTCTTTAATTTCAGATGGGTTTTCCGCGCGTCTCCAAGCCCATACAGCACATCATCGGACAGAATGTAGTCCGCTGCTGGATCGCCCGGTTTAACGTCTCCTGTGACCGTCAGCGTCATCTGTGCACCGGTTACTTCTGTACTGCCATACCCCTTGTCAGCATAATAGCTGGCCTGATATAACACTTCATTCAGCGACTGACTCATGTTTTTCATCAGATTATTCATACTTGCCCAGGAAGGCTGTTCTGTGCTGGGGGCAGTATTTATATAGGCTTCTGTTTCATAGTTGATTTCCGGCGTAATTGTATTGCTCGGTAAAGTAGGTTCTGCCATAGTTATCATTCCTTTCTTAGTAATAAATTTTATTATTCAGGATACAAGAATAATGCCATACCCCATCCTCATCCCGCCCGATCTTCGACGGTTCTTTCGAAATATCCGAATCCAGCCAGGAAAAAAGTGTTCCCTGCGGATACTTTTTCAAGCGTTGGAAATACTCGCATATACTGGATAGCTGTTCCAGGCATCTTTGCTGATCTGCAGCACGGCACAAAAAAAGCACCGGTACGGTTTTGACTGTGCTTTTATCATAGTATGTTCTATCTGTAGATCCAGATCCAAGTTCCGCATAGATCCCACCCGCCGCGGGGAGTTCTTTCGTGGAGATTGGATTATCCAGATCGCAATTCTGTTCTGCTGTTTCAAGCATAAGTTCCAAAAATTCAGTTAATGGGGTCATTTTTTCATCAGCTCCTTTAATGCCGCCTGGTACGCCTTTTTCCAGTTATCCCCGTATACCTCTTTTGCATATTTGGTCCACTCCATACGGGAAAGGGCGCTTGTAAAATTCAGCTTTTCAGGACCATATGATCTGCTTGTAGGATTCCCGTACATAACTTCACCATGGAAAAGATACTGTGCATATGGTTCATCCCACCGAAGCCAAAAGGAAAGATTGGCGGCTTCTCGATCACTATTAGTAATACCGCTATCCTGCAAAAAGCCTTGATCACGAGGAACATGCTGTGTTGTGTCTTTCAATGCCTGCTTACCCATTTCTGTCAACGCATCATTACCTGCCGCCCGGATCCTGGTTGCGGCCGCCGCTTTGTCAAAGGTTACCCTCGCTGTTATCTTAGGCATAGGCAACCAGCCCCAACTCATAATGATGCAACTGACTTCCGTCATACAATGGCTCTACGATCTGTACCCGGTGTTTTTGATCGTTAAATATGATTATATTGTCCACCGCAAAACTTGTACCTTTCGGCCGGCTGTTTTTGCAGTCGAAGAAAAGAGTCGCCGCTAACTGTATCTCCGAATTGTTTTTGTCACGAACAACCTTGCTAGACGGCTCCATGCGGACACGGGTAAGCTTTAGTCCATCATCCATCTGATCATCACCCCAACGTCCCTCACCTGTCTTTTTGTGAAGCATAACCGCATGTATAAGTAATTTTTTAGGTATTGGACGCATAACCCCCACCTCCCCGGTATAATAACCCTGTAGGGGCCAGGAGCCGTGCTGCCCTGGGTGCATATATGGATTGCTGCGTACTCCCGTTTGCACTGGACGATTTTGTATAGCTAAATTTGCCCAGCCCCGCACTCTGCAGATCGGACCCATTGTCCATATCACTGCCACCATTCACGTCCAGGTACTCGATCTGTGCGCATACAGCCTTTTTAATCCGGTCCTGGATGTCTGATCCATACGTGTCCATTACTTCCGGTCGAATCCGATACATGCACATTTCTTCGATGATTTCTTCCGATCTGGCCTGCAGGCCCGGGAAGTCGGCTGTGTCTACCGGCTCCCCGTGGAAGGTATTATCATAGTATTCCTTTGTTACGTAAGGCACCTGATCGCCTCCAATCTTATGCGGACGGAGCGGAAGCCGGTGCCACCTGGATCCCGTGCAGAACTGCAGCGGCTTTGGTTGCCTTTAATGCCATGGCTGCCACCATTTCAACCTCTCCGGTTTTTACAGCGCCAGGTTTTGTCATGTCGGGCAGATAGATTTTAGGCTCTTTCGTTCCTTCCGGCGTGATACCGTGTACGGCATCCAGCCCGATCCGGAAAAGATACATATCCGTTGTCCCTTTCGCGGAATCTGTGGAAATAATAGGATCTGCGGTTCCCGGTTTATCCCCCATATCCATAATTAGCGCATTCCCGTATTTAACAATCTGGGTTCCCAGTTCGCTTTTTGTCTGCTGGAACTGGGTGGACAGATCTGCTACAGACTGGAATACCGCGAACAGATCCCGGTTAACTCCAATAACTCCCGGTTCCCCATCCAGCAACTTTTCGACCTGGCGCAATTCATACAGGAAGGATTGCCAGTTTGCTTTCAGATCGGCCGCAGAGGATAAATTTAAAAGGGCAGAATCTTCAAGCGTAATCTCTGTTTTGGATCCTTTCAAAGCCTTTGTCAGCCCATCAAAAGCCGTCGCGTCTTTCGAGCTGTCACCATTGATGAACCAATCAGCAAACAGTGCACGTACAGCTTTGGCTTTCTGTTCCAACTGGAATTTAACCAGATCTACAACCTGTTTTTCGTAATTCGCAATGACCCGATCCATACTAAAAGATCCGCCAAATACTTTTAGGTTAACGGTGATCTGGGAAGTTTTTGCCTCCTGTGCCGTATAATCCGAATTCAGGGCACGTCCCGCCGCCGTCGGCAAAGTAGTCACCCGGTTGTACACATAAGTCATCGTATTGCCGCCCTGCGGCTTTGCGGTATCATCAAATACCATTGCGTCCAGAAGCGGAGACTTCCGGAATTCATCGACTACATAGTTTGTCAGTTTATCCTGACTTAATTTTTTTGCATCTGCAAGTGTAAATGCTGCCATCGTTTACATCATCCTTTCTTATTTTCCAAATAGCTGTTTTCTGATATCATCGTCTACCGATGTTTCTTTTTTCTGTGCTTTACCGTGACGTTGGCCCCAGCCTTTTTTCTCCTGATCCCCATCTGTATCTTCTTCCTCATATCCATCCTTAAATTGTGGATATTTTTTCAATACTGCGTCGATCGCATCTTCAATGTCCATGTCTTCATCCTTTGCCATATGCACTTTGGCAAGCGCCAGAACATCATCTACACAATCCTTTTTGACATCATGTTCCAAACAGGCCCACTTCATTTCTAAAGCTGCGGCTTTTTCTTCTGCCTTTCTGGCTTTTTTATCCGCTTCGGCGTCCCCTTCATTGTCCGGATCAGAATCCGTATCTTTTTTTACACCACCTGTTGCGGATTGCTTCTGCTGATCGCGCTGCCATTTTCGTTTCTCACGAGCAAGGCGTTTTTTAACAGCTTCGTCAATATCCTTCTGGGAGAATTTCTTTTCTTCCTGTTCTTCTTCCTCCGTTTCGTCCGAATCGTCTTCGTCCGGGTCGTCACCCTCTCCGGCATTATTGCCGTCTTCGCCGGATCCGCCGGCACCTCCTCCTTTGTCAGCCTCGAAAAATGGCATTCTGACATAAGGGTTATTCATAAATTTATACATATAACTACCTCCGTTTAACGTCCGTTCGACTTTTTTGTATAAAGAAAACCACCAGCCGATCAGCCAGTGGTTTACTCTTCGAAAACTATTTCTTGATTCTTTGCTTCTTTCATTTTCTTGACGAATTCGTCACAGATCCTTTTTTCATCCGGCGTATATGGATCATCCAGATATCCACCTGATCCGGAATAATGAAATTTATCCCGGATCTTTTCCGGTACTTCAAATAGCATTATTTCCCCATCTCCTTTTCAAATAATTTCTGCACTTCTTTGGCCAGCTTCCGAGGCGGCGATTCCGAACACGCTTCTGCCAGGAATTCTCCCGGCCCTTCGGCTGCCCCATACTCACATAGATTTGCCTTTATTATATCATTATCATCAGGCAAATTACAGGCCGCAAGTGCTTTCTGTTTTATTTCTTCGGCTATCTCGTGAGATTTTATTGCTTTTATGGCCCCAGATAGATCGCCACCTCCAAATTCCTTATTGACACCGTATCTCTTTAATGTCATTGAATATTCTGCCAGGTGTGTTCCCTCATGTTTAATAATCCCATGCAAGCCATTTTTTCTTGTCCAGAAACCTGCATTTACGTTTTGATCAATCATCTGCTGTATTGCCTGCTCATCATCCGCCAAGAGCGAAGACAACGATAACTTTGTAGACACTGTTCCATATTTTGTTAACCTTAAGGATGCTTTCGCTACGGCATCGATTTCTTCAAAGCTTACTTCATCAATAAAGCCTTTGAGTATAGGCATTTCTTTAAATACTTTTTTCAATGCTTTATTTGTGTTATTGACAACCTCTATGCTTTGTGTAGCATAATTTGTTTTCTTAATTCCGAGATGCTTGATCGCCCAGTTCTCCGCTGCAGCCTGGTTTCTTTGCCTGATAGACGATTCGTCTACTTTGCCGGCCTGTTTTGCAATATACTCTCTTTCCGACGATCTGGCTTTTGCACTGACACGCTTGTCGAACCCCACAACTTGCTCTCTATCCCTACGGCGGTGTAATTTATCGTTGCCGTCCACATAGGATTTTAATTGCTTTTCTTTGGCCTTAAGCTTATAGGATGCTTGCTGGAAGGCTTCCTGATCTCCTATCTGATCATAGAGCATACATTCTCGTTTTTGCTTCCTTACAGATCTTTCCAGGGACCGCTGGACCTGTACTTCTTTATACTCTTTGTCGTTCGCCTCCAGATCTTCGGTCGGAAAATGCCGGCGGATCGATACCCCCTCTATGTATGGGAAAATGTGATGTCCACAATTTATGCCAAGAAGACCGTCGGGTTCTCCATAACTGGACGTGTTCCAGTGCGGATACTTTTTCGATTGGTTCGATCTGTCAAAAATCTTCCCCTGGTCCCTTGCACATTTTGGCCGGGCGCCGGAATGACTGTCAACCTCGACCAGATCAATCCCATAGTCATCGGCCCGGGCCATTTGTATCTCTGCGGCCATCGTGTTCGATGTGGATCTCATGTTCATATTCACATATGCTTCCGGTGTCCACTCTCGCCCCGCCTGGTCAACAAAGGCCGGAATTCCCTTTTCATTGAATTCCCGGATGCACTTTGTAAGCGCCTGTTGCCTTGATTCTGCCCCTATGACAGCCATTGTGGCATGTTCGTTTAGTATATCAAGGAAGTTCTGTTTTTGAGCTATTTCCTGCGCTGTAGAGGCCATGTTGTTGACCAAACCTTTAAAAGCGTCCCTGGCCTTATATAGCATCGTGGTATTGCACAGATTGAGGGTATCCTTTGCCTGTCCCCGCAGCGTCGTAAGTACCTGCTTCACATTTTTGCTTTGTGATATCGGCACCGCTTCTCCGACCAACCCTTGTCGGACAAGCTGCCTCATTCCCGGCTCTACCTCTTTGATCACCTTCTCGGCCATGTCATTAAGCATCCGCTCCATGGCCGTCTGCGAAACGCCTGTAGACTGGGCAATGATTTTGATGTTCTCCTGGTTCAACTTCCCAATCTCGGCTAACTTCTTCATTAACCATTGATCGGTGGCGATCGGCTGATCATAGTCTTTGCAATGCCGAATGATATTTGCCATCAGGCGTTCTTCCAGATCTTGAAAGGCTCCGGCCGGAAGATCAGCCGCCCTTTGGTTCTCGATCAGGTTCATCTACTTCATCACCGCCCTGCTCTTCCTCTTCCGGTTCATCCGGATCAGCTCCATCTCCCTGTGTCCAATCCACATTGCTGCCGGTAATCTGCCCGTCCTGGACAATTCGCTCCAATTCTTTCTTTGCCTCGGCTTCGCTGCATTTATTAATTTCCATAATCGCTGTAAGCTTTGATCGGAGACTGGCCGTAACAAGCTTAATATTGCGATCTACTGTAGTATTGGTATCCTCAATAATCGAATCATCAAAATCCACATTGATTTCCAGCTTATCAGAACCAGTTTCCAAATAAGCCAGGGCTTTCACCATGGCCACCAAAGCTGCCTTTATAGGTGTTTTATTTTTCTGCAGGTTTTGGTATAGATCGGACTTATCGCTGATCACTTCCGTTGCTGTCTTAACTCCGCCGCTCTCAAATTTATAACGGCCGGTGCCCATCCCACATTTTAGTGACATGAGGTCCAGGGCCTTATTTAGCCCTTGTTCATGATCGGCTGCGCGAATATTCATATCCACTTCGGTTATCTTCAAGTCACTATTCCGATCCCCAGGCATTGCAAAATAGACGGTATCATTCGGATCGAATACCGGCTGCAGGCCCCCATCTTTCTCCTGCATGATCTTTGCCTGTGAATATGGCACCAGAATCCTCTTTCGACCAAGTACATACTCGTTCATGTATGAATCATAGACCAGATCGCAGCCCTTTACCTGATCGATCGCATTGGCAAACACAGAAATGCCCATAGGGCTATCCAGATCAACGTTGTTGCAGATATTTGGCGTGATGATCTGGAACAAAGGCTTGTTATATCCGGTTGGAACAATATCGTCTATATCATCCGGAAGATCCACTTCGTCCCCCGTACTGGCATCCAAGTATTTGTTTTCGATATAGTACATATCGGGGTTTTCGCCATCCGCCGCAATGCCCTTCCGGTGAATCTGCAGGTAGATTCTTTCTTTTTCATCTACCACCCGAACGGAACCAAAGGCACATTCGGTAATGTCTCCGTTGTCCCAGGATAGCGGGTAAATCATATTGGCCCGGATATAATCGATGATCTTATTTTCGTTTGCGTCTAAGTATTCAACAAGCGCTCCGGTTCCCAGGGCGAAAGAAATCTCGATTAATTGATTCGCTCTGGTCTGGAAGTTGTTGGCCTCTAAGATCTCCTTCAACCTTTTGTCAAAAGCCCCGGCCTTGATCGCTACCTTTTCATTCAGCAGAAGATTAGCCCAGTCCTCACACACCTTTTTTGCCATACCCAGCTTATACCGCTTACATTTTTTGCTCTGAATTCCATCATAGATCCAGTAGACATGAAATTTCTTCACATCATTTTGATACCATGCAAACCATTCATCTATGTGGTTGTAAGTGGTGTCTGACACACCTCCGAACTTTCGCTTCTTCTGTAAATAACTTTGTATCGCTCCCAATCCATCACCCCCTTATACTGCGATATACAGAATATCTTCCTGCACGCTCTCCGTGCTATACTCCGTGCTGTCTAAACTGTCCACGTTCATCAGGCCATCATCCAGCCGGATATCCTGGTTCTTTTTCTTGTCATCATAAACCGCCTGTTCGAAAGCACCGATGATGTTCTTGCAATGCTTCATAACCTTCCATCGACCTTGTGCGATCAGGCTGTTATAGAAGGCGATCCGGTCATTGATCGGACCTTTGATAGCGTTCTTGATATCTATGTTCACATGTGCCTGAATACAGGCTGTCTCAAGTCCTGCGATCAACGTCTGTTCGGCGCTATCGCAATAAGCCTCGTAGACTTTATATTTCGTCTGCGCCCTCCGGACAAAATCTATGAAATCATCCTGTAACTGCTTCGGGTTCAGACGTTTTTTGCAGTAGTATTCATCTAACACAACCACCTGTTTATATCCTTTTGTAAATCCTGTCAGCGTAAAAGAATGAGCCGACTTCGTACCTCCGAAATCGACTCCGATTACTGCATACATGATCTGGTTTTCTGCCAACCACTTGCTGCTCACCGTATAATCTACCACATTTTCGGCAAACTGCTGATAGATCAGGCCATCTGCCGCAACCCAAAGCCCCAGGATAAAACGCTTATAAAAAACACTACCGGCTTGCCATGCCCTCCGGTATCGCTCCTTCACCGTTGGCGAAAGTGTCAGGTTATCATCCATCATGAAATGCAAATGATACACATATTTTTCTTTCGCCTTATCAATAAATTCTTCTTTAATGTAATTGTGCGGATTCCCGGGATTACAGTTCATCCAGACTTTTGATCCTGTTATCGAACACCGACTGATCATCTGATCAATGAAATTCTGGGGGAATAACGCCACTTCATCGGCATAAGCTCCCGCCGCTGTAAGACCCTGTAATGTATCCTGACTGGCTTCCGTACTCGCTCCATATAAATAATAAGCATTACTGCCTATTTCGATTCTGGCATCTGTACCAGAACGGATATAAGTATACGGCCACCCCCAAGCCTCCATAATCTGAATCATAGGCCGGATAACATTCTTTTTGAGCGCGCCCATTGTTCGCCCAGCCAATATGAACGACTGGCCTGAAAACATTTCTTGCGACCATGTAAGAAAACCAATGATACAAGCGATCGTCTTGCCTGATCGGATTGCTCCATCTGCTATTACAAAATCATTTTGGCTGTATTTTACCGCCGGCCTCCACCAATGGATAAGCCTGCGCTGCTGTTCTGAAAATGGCTTAAAATCAAACTTCGCCGGTTTCTTCTGCTTCTTCGGCATCTTCCATTTCCTCCCCATCGTCTTCTCCAAAAAGGCTGTCAATCTCTTCCTGGGTAGGACTCATGGCTTTCATAAACGCCTGGATATTTTCCTCCGCCCCGGTTTCGTCTCCAACCTCCTGATCTCTGGCCCTCTTAGCTCGGTCTGTCCGGATCTTCTGTTCAGCTTCATCAGCTTCGGTCTTTTCGGATTGACCAGCATACCGTGCGATAGCTTCATAGGCTTTTACATTTCCTTTAGTAGCCTCCTTAATCATTGCGATATTTACAGCGTTTTCCAATGTATTATCAAGTCCCAGCATGGCAAAGGTGGCTTCCCATTCAGGGTTATCCACGGAACATGCCAGGATCGCATTTAACGTTTTTCGAAAATTTATCCGTTGACGTCGTACTTCGCCAGATCTTTGTCCACCTCTTCTGCCATATTCTCGTGCTTCGCTCGGGGTTAAACGTTTTAAGTTCTCTTCATTGGCCATACCACCACCTTCCAATCACGGCCGGTTTGAACAGAATAATCCCCCAGATCCAGCCGAAGCTGTCCCAGGGGATGCTAATATAATCATTTAGTCAGGAAAAAGGGATTCGAACCCTATGCTCCGGTAGCGACCCGGCCTGTCTACCACTAACAGTATTCCCGACGCCTGCAGAAACAGGCATTCACTATGTTTAACTGATTCTCAATCAGTTCTGTCTGAAAGCTCTTTCAGACTAATCAGCCGCCGGCCTGTGACAACCAGCGACCGCGCCAAATTTATATAAAGGAGGGGAGAAATCATTTCTGATATCTCTATTATCTATTATACGGTTGCGTTTGTTGCGTGCGTTGCGATTTTCAAACTACTGTCAATACGCCTCGATACATTGCTTTTATCCAGGTGAATCCGGTTCCCGATCTTCTGCAGCTCCATGCCATCTACATACCGCATACGGATGATTCGTCTGGTCAAACTGTCCTGAATACTATCGATGAATTGTTCAATCTCAACGCATTCCTTTTCGGCCTTTTCTTTCAATTCCGTATAACGCCTTTCTCGGATCTTATACGTCTCCCAGTCAAAACCCACAACAGATTGTGGCCTGGGGTATCCTGTCCGGTAATCGTTGATCACGTCGTTCCCGATCAGGCTGTCGCCCTCCCCTAAATGATCCAGCTTATATTTTATTTCCTTAATTTCTGCTTTAAGACTACGGTACTGTTCAAGCCGTTCCTTAGTCATTTTCAAACAATCCCTTCTTTCTACGCTGCTTTGTTAAATGCATACTGAATATCTGCTTCTTCGATCGTCAAATAGCATTCTTCGGTTACTTTTGTGGAAGAATGGCCTAATATCTCTTTGATATATTCAATGCTGCAACCATTCCGGTGCAAGGAAGTAGCCATCGTCTTCCTGAAAATATGTACTGTACAATTTTTCTTAATTTCTGCACGATTACCCAAATCCTTTGTAATCTCTTCTGCTTTGGAAACACTTAGTCTTCGAAGTCCACGCTTGCCATTTACTACAAACAACGCTGTCAGGTTATCATCCCTAGTTTTCAAATAGTCGATAAGGTGTATTTTGGCTTTCGGTGTAAGGAATACCTTTCTGTATTTTTTTCTCTTTCCCAATATGGTCATTTGATTTCGATCCCAGTCTATATCCGTGATATCAACAGATACCAATTCACTGACCCTAAGCCCTGTGGAAAGTAAAAAATCGATTAAGGCTTTTTCAAACGGTGTCTTACATGCATCACGGATCTTTTCTTTTTCATCTTCATTTAGGTATATTTTTCTTTTTGGATCTGGTTTTATATTTCTGATACACTTCACTGGATTAAAAGCTGCGTATCCATTATTGCAGGCCCAGCTATAAAAACTTGAAATATATAACCGGATATTGGACAGTGTGGTATTAGATATATTATGGGTTCGTTTATACATAATCAGATAATCCTTCATATCCACAGCAGATACTTGCCGGTAGTCTTTATTTACTGATTCAAGCATTTTGTAGGTTGCCCGGACATATTGCTTAATACTTTTTACATCCAGATTTTCAAGCGTTTTGTCAGTGATAAACCGGCGAAGAATCATTTCATTCTGGTCTAGCTCCGTTGACACCGCGGTACATTCCTCTTCAAGCTTAATCCCATGCAATGATGTAATCAGCACATTTTCCAGTCTTTGCAGCATTTCAGACCCCAGCACACAGGACATATCGCATAGTACATTCTTAATAACATCTTCTTTCGTATTTCTCATTTGTATTCCCTCCTTGTAACCTGCAGGCATTGGCGGCGCCTGTTTTTCGAATGTCAGTTCGACTCGATGTTCTTTTTTTGGGCTGCAGCTTAACCGCAGCCCTTTAATTTATTGCTTAAACAAATATTGATTCAGTGCTTGCCGTATCACCCACGACATTGACTTTTTCATTAATTCGCAATACTCTATCAGCCGTTCTCGTTGCTCCGGCTCCATACTGATATTCTGCTTTACATACAACTGATCTTCACTCTTTGATTTTCTCGGCATAATTCCTCCTGATTAATCGATAGTTTCCACTTCGACCGGTATCCACATCTTCGGATTATAATTCAGCGTATAACGGTACTTAGAAACATTGTTAATATCTAAATCCTCCACTACATATGTAACATTATCGCTTAGCCCCACAAAATGTTTTTTATAGGTCCCGTCCTCGTTTTCCACTATAACCTCAAGCTGATTGTCTGCCCTGTCTGCCGTAATAGACATTTTGCCGGTCATTTGAAACAGCACATCGCCTTCCAGGCAATTAATCACCGTAAGCTGCCTTACGACATTAAAATTATCCGCTTCAAGTGATAAGTTATGAGAAACTTTTTGCGCTTCGGTTTGACATGCTATAAGCGTAAATACCATTCCAATGATTACAAATGCTACTAATATTTTCTTCCTCATTTCAATTTTACCTTCTTTCTTCTGTTATGCTACGAATTCATGAATTGCCCAAAATGGAAGTGTAACTACCCATAATATCGCAAATATTGCTTGTATAATGGAACCGGCTACGATCTCAAGTATGCATAACAAGATGATTTTTAGATATCGCCTTGTTAAGTTATGATGTTTTAGATAATGACAACAAAATTGCAAGTCATTCAGCGGATTTATAAAGATTTGATTAAACCAATTTCCCTTTGTTATTATAGATTTACGGCACCGACCACAGGTGCTTTCCCTTTCCCTTATCATTTATCCAATCCTTCCTTTGGTGGAGTGCTGTCTCCATATTCAGCAAGGAACAGCCTCTCACGATTCAATCGATATAATTCGGCAGCATATAAAGTAAGCGACGCATACAGATTCAAGAGTTCTTCTCTTTCATCCGTAATGCACATACGATTTTTACAGCCTTCCAGCATATTTGTATTGCTTCGTATTTCTTTAATTTTATCTGCATAACGCTGAGTTCCTTTATTGTTCATAAAATCTCCTTTTCCTTAAATTTCAGTTTTCCCAATCAAGCGCCTGCCCACAGTCATGGCAATAATTATGCTTCTGTTTTATTGTTCTCCGACTTCCACACGCAGGACAGAAATAATAATATTTATTTACTACAGGTTTTCTGGGCATATTATTTATATCCGGTTGCATATCAATCAGTTGTATAATGACATTGGCTTTAGATGCTGCTTCCACTGTTCCGGTCTGGATAGCAACCGCCGCAACTTCCTCTTTAAATGCATCTGCGTCAATCAGTTTCATAACTTTTTCCTTCCTCCGGTCACCCGGAAATCCTAATTTTGTGAATTATCATAATCGTTAATGCGCATATACTCTCCCAGACACTCAAGTGCTCCACCGTTACAACTACAATATTCACAATTCTTTGTCTTTCCATGCTCATTCATATCATCACATTCCTTGCAATCTGCTTCCATCTGTTTAGAGAAATCGATTCTTAAAAACATTCCCACACGTTTAACCTCCGAATCCTTAATCCAAATCAAGTGTAAGTTGCTCATATTCCCCGCGGATTCCGTTCCAGGTGTCTACAAAGCAATCAAAATGGTATCCATGTAATCCATCGGACCATCCAAAATAGCAAGGTGACATGCGGCCGACCGAAAGCTCCAATAGTTCCGTTGGGATATTCTTTATAATCACTCCTTTTCCCCTAAGCTGCGATATTTGGTAATGATTAATGGTTTGCCGGATATACAGCGTGTTCATTTCCGCATCGCTATAAACATCACCACATTTTGACCCATAAATCAATGTTTCTGATATTGCTGGCCTTACATCCTGGCCGATACAATACCTCATAATGTATTTTGTTGTCTCTCGGCTCCTGATTGTAACTTCAATTCTTCCCACGTTACAATCAGCTTCCAAAACCTCACGGATCGTCATTCTGCACCCCTAATTCGCTTTAAAGATACAGATCCGCGCACCTTTAATTTTAATCGTTACCGGAATCTCTTCTCTCCGGATTGTGGTGTACAGTGATTGCTTCCGTTTTTTCGCGATCTCATGGTTTGCATAGGAGAGGCACATATTTTCGTGGTCCGATTTCAGGAACTTCAAAATCTTATAGTATTCCTCCGATCTCCTTCTCTCCTTTTTTACCGGTTCATCGATAAAATTCACATCGTATGTTACTTTCATTTCAATCATCCTCCTGATCTTTGATCACAATTATTTTTTCAAGTGTGTAATACTGATACCCGCAAGGGCAGACCCTCCTGCGCCTGACCGTATTCCCGATATATTCCCGAGAATCCATTACCAGTGTTTTTTGACCACATTTAGGACAGCGCATTTCCCTCACCTATCCTTTTCAGTTCTGACAGGACCGCCACCATCAGATCCCGGAAGAACTTTGACTTATGTTTTTCGTCCATCTTCTGCGCGGCCGCTGTCGCTCGTTCCCAGAACTCTTCCGATCCGTCCGGCTGGCTGTACAGCCGGAAGAACTTCCAGGAATCCACAATCATATCCTGATATCTCTGCAGCTCGTTCATAGCGGATCGATCCTGATGTATATCCCGGGGATCTCCGCCCAGAACTTTTCTATCACCTCTGACGCCACCAGCGCGTCATCCTGCCAATATTTCAGCTTAGTCATGACATCCTTAAGCATCTTCTGTAAATTGTCTGTATCGGGCTTTGAGGCCCTATATTCGCCGTCTAAATGATTCCCGCGGGGGAAGCACCATTTTGTAATCAGTCTGACCGCTCCCGTGTACGGTGCACTCTGCATATACTTAGACAGGTGTGCTTCCAGCTTCGCCCTGGCCATAGCCAATTCCTGCGGTTCGTAGAATACCGGCTTCCCGTTTACAACCCGGACCTTCTTTTCCTGATGTGTACATGTCGGCGGAACCATTGGCATAAAAAATTCTATACTCTTTCCCATTTGTACCCTCCTGCCTGGAAATTTTCTTGTTTACATGCACGGGTAATGTTTTGCCTACGAATACCTGTGCGCCGCTCTGCCTCATTAATGCTCGGATATCTTTGAATGACCTTGCGGGATCTATCCATTTGCAAAACAGCTTTACTGGATTTTCTACCGTTTTTCGCTCCAACACTGGATGCGGCTTGCCGGCGCTTCTCTGATACCCTATTCAGTCCCAAGCGATATGCATGTTTCGCATTCTCCGAAAAACTGACCCATTCCAGATTTTCGGATCGCGGATTGGCCTTATTGCCATCGATATGATTTACCACCGGGAGATTGTCAGGATTTTGAATAAATGCTTCTGCTACCAGCCTATGCACCTTAACGCTTTTAGTTTTGTTCTGATGGATTAGGCGGACTACCAGGTAGCCGTCTTTTTTCACAGGTGTCAGCACTTTACCTGTTTTACCATTTTTGACTGTACCATCCCGCCGGACCAAATACTTATCCCCATAGCCGGGAATCGGATACCATTCAGAATTTTTCATCGTATCACTTCCAATCGCATATTTTATTACATTAACACGTTAATATTTCAAAATTATTTTTTTGTCAGGTGACAGGGGAAGGAGTCGTCGTGCGTAAGCTGTCGCACGACTACTTTCCCCCCTGACTGTCAGGGAAGGGAAACTCCCTATATATTACGTAGTAATATATGTTTTTTTCTTCCCTCGGGAAAAATACGCAAATCATGTTTTCTTCCCTCATATTTACCACAGTGAAAATAACGTCTTTTTCCTTCAATTTCACTAAGGAAAATAACATATTTTATGTTTTCTTCTTCCATTGTGAAATAGTGAAATTTCATGTTTTTTTCCTTACTTTCCCATCCTCAACGATGAACCCTCCATGCTCCTTCAAACGATTTCGAACTGTTTTTTCAGACACGGCCATGTATTCTGCCAAGTCTTGAACAGTTACATTTTCACTAATACCACAAGCATTAAAAGCGGTTTCTATAGAAGTTTTTCGCTCTTTCTTTTTCACATCCGGAGACTTTCGTTTATCTATTGCCCGTTGCCACGGTGCTTTTTCGCTGTCCGGTTGCACATCCTTCAAGATCCCAATCTTATCTATCCTGTGTATAGGATAATCGAACCATAGATCTATCGGTTGAAACTTCGGAAACTCCCGCAGCGTGCCGTCGATCCGCCAGCCGGTGATCGCCTGCGCTCTCTTCTTCGCTGCCTCTGCAATGGCTTTCAGCGTCGTCATTTGCTCTGCAGAGAGCTTATTTTCGCAGTAGTTCAACATCTGTACACTACTGCACAAATCGTCCTGTGACACGCCATCTTCCCAATCTTCGAAAGCTTCATTAAGAGCTGATACACATGCATCACATACGGCCTTGTTTTCTTCGTTTTTCAGGATCGCATCCGTCAAGTCCAACTCGATCAGGTCAAGTAGTGCGTCCGGATCCCGGGCGAATACTCCTGATCCACTGGCACGATCCATGGAACGCTTTCCGCCCTGGCTGCCCTTCGAATGATGGTGGCAGTAGATTACCGACGTTCCCAGCTCTGTGCAGATTTTGTCAAACTGATTACAGAAGTTCGCCATCTGGTCCGCGCTGTTTTCGTCTCCGGTGATGACCTTGTAGATCGGGTCTATCACAATGGCAATATAATCCTTTTTTGCTGCCCGGCGGATCAGCTTCGGTGCCAGTTTATCCATGGGCACCGACTTCCCACGCAGGTTCCAGATATCGATGTTCTGCAGGTGATCCGGCGGCCACCCAAGGGCTGTGTATACGTCCTTAAATCGATGTAGGCAGCTCGCCCGATCCAGTTCCAGGTTCACGTACATCACCTTTCCACGCGCACACGGCCATCCAAGCCAGTTCCTACCTTCTGCGATTGCAATACACAGCTCGATCAGTGCAAAAGACTTACCCGCTTTTGACGGGCCGGCGATCAGCATTTTATGTCCCTGACGCAGTATGCCATCGATCAGCGCCGGTGCCAGATCAGGAAGATTATCCCAGACGCTTTCCAGCGGTTCAGGGTCCGGAAGATCGTCATTCACGCTCTCAATCCATTCATACCATTCTGCCCAATTTGCTTTGCCGATGTTGGTATCAACAATAAATTGCTTCTTTCCATTCCTGGTCGCTCCCGGCATCCGGGATAATCTGGACGGGTTTCGGTTTTGCGTATCCAGCTTCATGCCATTTTTCTGGCAGATCTTATACAGGTAGTCCACTCGTTTTCGATACTCTTCATAATTGGTAGCGTCGACCCTTACGATGGCATGAAGACTCTTTTTCCCGGAGTGTACCAGACAAGCTACCGGCAATTCCAGTTCCCGGATTATTGCATTTTGTTTATCGATGTCCATGTTGTCCGATTCAACCAATGCATACCGGAATTCTGTCACATTGTCATTTTTGCAATCTTTTCCATCCAGCGGATTAAATCGGATCCATGCCCCTGCCTGCGGGTTATAATCTCCCAGTACAGCGCCAATATCACCGTTACAACGGTTGAGTTCTTCGATGAGCTGCCCGGCCGTACGGTCCCAGTTCCCTTTCTGTGGCAGCCAACGAGTACCCTTTTCGTCTGTCTTTTCCCAGCTCCCAGTGACATATCCAACGTTTTCGCCTGCTTCAAAAAGCGTTTCCAGATATTTGATCAATTGCGCTGCAGGATCCCACCGATCAGGTTCCTGGACCTCCTGTGCCTCAATCCAGTTTTTATCAATGATCACAAAGTCATCACCGATTGTCGAATCCCAATCGAGTTCATGTCCTGAATCTCGCGCCGGCGACCACCCTTGTTCCATTGCCATCTGGACAACAGTTCCCGCCGTAACCGGACCAACGGATCCACGGAAGCTGTCCCATTTCCGGAAGCATTCGCCTGCATGATATCTTTTGGCGTCCCGGCGGCTCCACGCGTCCCAATCGGCTGCCGTATATCCTTCATGTTTCAGGGCCATTCCGACATTGACCCATTCCTGGTAGTCCAGGGCGGAAGGATCTATATGATTAAGAATTTCAAGTATTTCTGTCTGCATAACTATTCTCCTTTATATTCTGCTGGCCACCCTTCCGGCCGTCTGGATCGAGCACTTTAAGGTCGCTGTTCTTGCCCTTCCGTTCGACCACAAGGCCGTTATTCATGACAAGATGGAGTGTAGGCGGAATCACTGATCCTTCCCGTTGGGCCTGTGACGGGCGATATTTATCGCCTCCCAGTGCCCAGGCGATCGCATCCAGAACGGAAGTCTTACCCTGGTTATTCCTGCCGCCGATCACAGTCAGGCCGTTCTGTGTTGGCTCTATCTTGACAGCCTTAACACGCTTCACATTTTCGATTTCCAACTTATTGATCTTCATTCCGGACATTTAGTCGCACCGTCCCTTCTGTGGCAATCGGATAATAAAAATTTGATTTTTATTTCGCTTTATATCTAAAACACCTTTAAGATTGTATCTGCTCCGATAAGAGTAAAGGCTATTTGCTTTTTTCCTTGCTTCCTCATATGAGTCATACTCAAAGCACATATTTTCTGCTTTAGGTTCATTCGCAAGAAACGCTTCTATTGCTATGGTTTCTTCACTCTTAGGTGCTCGAGGTATTTCAGGAACTTTTACGTTATAATATATATTCAAAGAACAATCCTCCTTTAGATAATCTAAATTTTTGTAAGTTATAGATTCGGCGTACGTTAAATCTTCTGTTCCAGGAATTACTTCGTCCAGGCTGATTGTTGAAATCCTGCGCTTTTGTTTTTCATATTCGTTTCCGATTGCTGAACGCATTGCATAATAGGCTATAGTCCGGAACTTATATTGCTGTAGCCGAGGTATTGTAAGATACTGTTTGACCGCCAGCAGAAACCGGAAGATCACAACGTCGTACCATTCGTCAACCGGAAGCCTTCGGATCCGCAGGTAGTTTTCAACCATGTAATGGTTTTTTGTGGCGAATTCCTGTTCCTCGGGAGTCAGCGGGGTATATTCTGTTCTCAAAATATTCCCCCGCTTCCTATTGAGAAAAACCGACTTTAAGGTTATAATGAGGTTGCATGGGGTGATTCCTTGTGCGTTGAACTTCTGGACCTCTTCGGGCGGCCACCCATGGGGTCCTTTTAATTTTTGCACACCAGGATTCTTGTAACTTCTTCCGGTACCCGTCCTTCGTTCGAACTACAACACAAGCGTGCCGGCACGGATTGATATACTTCTCGACGATAATACCGGTTCCCCGCTGACCTTTCAGATCAGCTTCCCATGTTACCCAATCACCAACTTTAAGCATCTATTCTCCCTCCTTTTCTAATGCTTTTGATTTCCTCTTCGACTTTCCGTAATGCTTCACGGGCCGCCATTAGCTGTTTTTCCTTCACCTCCATAAGTTCCGCCCTGGGAAGCATATCCATGATGATCGCCATCCCGTAGTTGGCGTAAAAACTTGCGATCTGTTCCTTGCCATCTACATCGCTGATAGAAGGATGATACTGATATACCTTTTCAATCGCTTCGAATTCCTTATTTGTTATTGATGGTGCAGTTTCTCCCGGAAGTAAAATTTTAGCAACTTCTCCTTCAAATTCTCTTATTGTCATTCCGATTCTCCTTTAATTTGATCTGGCTGATAGATATACCCTGTTTCCTCATAAAATTTCTTTGGTGAAATGTAATACTGCCAGTTACCGGCGTCGTCCTGATAGGCCCAGCCGATCCCTGATTTTCCCTTCTGCAGAGCAATCCGGACGGCCTGCTGATTCTTTCCCATGATCTTCGCTGCAATATAGACCGGTATATTTCTTCCGCTGAACTCTGGCGGCTTGATCTGGTTCATGATCATCCTGGCGGCCGCTGCTACGATCTCATCCTTTAACAACGGGTTTGATAGAATCTCTTCCATGTCCATAGGCATTCCTCCTTTTTTAGAACATTAATTTAAAAAATCATCAATGGAACACTGTAAGAAATCAGCTACCTTTTTTAGATTTCGAACCGTTGGACTAACTATATTCCATTTACAAATGCTCCCGGTCGATAGCTTTGCTTCCTTTTCGATCATGTTAATTGATACACCTTTCTTTTTCGCCATTTCTGAAATTCTTGTATAGATCTCCAATTTTTACCTCCTTCCTCTGAATTTGCATCAATACTTATTGACTTGATTCTGAAAATATTCTATAATAGTAATTAGCAAAACAACTCAATATAAGTATTCCTCATCCTTTCGTGTATATTTGCTTTATTTTCAGAACCTAAATCATATTATACGCGTTTTATTCAGGATGTCAATACATTTTTGCTATTTTTTCAGAAATATAGGGAGAAAAAATTATGGAATTAAAAGAACGCATTAAGCAATTATGTAATTTACAGCATATTTCAATGAATAAGTTAGAGGACACACTCGGATTTGGAAAAGGTTATATCAGTAAATTGAATAATAGTAATCCAAATATATCAAAAATTCAAAAAATCGCTGATTACTTTGGTGTTACTGTAGATTACTTACTGGGTAATGAAACGATTGATCCAGACAAATGGGACGAAGAGGCCGCACAATTCGAAGACAAAATTAGCGCATTCTATTATCAGTTGCGCGGCTTAGGTTGGAATTATGAATCGGAAGGAGATATGTATATTCTTTCAAACAATTCCGTATCTTTTAAAATCACAGATAATGAGTTTGGTAGTTTTGTAGATTATATGGAAGAAACCTGTAAGAAGCGTTTACAAAGGCTATACGAAAAATCAGGTATGAATCTGTTTCAAACTGATCAAGTGCTTAATGCCGCACATGAAAGAACTGATATCAAAGTGACTGATGAAATGCGGCGACATGATGAATACTTAATAAACGGTGACGATTAAAAAAATAGTGGAATTCGAACGAATGTTCTGATATAATGGATGCACAAGGGGGTGCAACTATGGGATACAAAGAACTTATTGAAGAAGCCGAGCAATACGGAATTATTACAAAAGAGAAACCCCTCCGTGCTTATGATGGAAGGATCAAGGGAAACAGAATTTATATCAGACAAAATATGACTACAGTACAAAAAGCCTGCGTTCTGGCCGAAGAACTTGGACACTATCACACAACCCAGGGTGATATAATCGATCAGACGGTTTCCGGGAATCGAAAACAGGAATCCCGTGCCCGGCTCTATGCCTATCGAAAAATGGTTACAGTAGACAAGCTTATCTCTGCCAAACGTGCCGGCTGTCGTAATCGGTTTGAAATAGCGGATCATATCGGTACCACAGAAGAAATGCTGCAGGCGGCCGTTAACCGGTATAAAGAGATCTACGGTACATATCTTTGTCGTGATGGATTCTTGATCCGTTTTGATCCGCTTAATATTTATGAGATAGTATAAAAATCCCAAAAGGGATATAAAAGGAGGATGTACATATGATAGATTTTCAAAACGGAAGCGTCTTTAAATTGAAACAATGTGATCCCAAAGCTGTAATTAATGATGTTGGCCCCCTGCTTATTCAGGGCGAACAAGTTATGAGTGTTTTTAAGGGGGTAAGAGATTATGTGGCTTTTACCACCAAAAGAGTCATTGCCGTAAATGTACAAGGCGTGACAGGAAAGAAGAAAGACTTTACTTCTCTTCCATATTCTAAAATTCAAGCATACTCTGTTGAAACTGCAGGTGTTTTAGACATGGATAGTGAATTGGAAATGTATTTTAGTGGCCTTGGAAAAGTAAAGTTTGAATTCACAGGACAGAGTAATATTGTCCAAATTGGACAGGTTATTTCTTCTTTGATTCTATAAACTCACACAAAAACGGCCCCTGCGCCAACAGGAACCGTCTTTGATACTATTCCAGGCGAACCGGGAACAATATCGTCCTCAAACGTTATTATACCATCACCCGATACGCCTTGGCAATAGGCGTATTTTTTATACTCAAAAATGAGGTGATGACAATGAAAAAAGAAAACATTCCCACCGGCGGCCCCCGCCTGACTAAAGAGAAACCGAAAGCTAAACGCCACCTGCGGCTGCCCAACGGGTATGGATCGATCGTAACTCTTTCCCAACCTGAACGGCGTCGTAATCCGTTTATGGTTCGCCCGCCGGTAACCCGCTGGAAAGACAATGGGCATCCCATCTATGATCCCCCGATCGGATACTATCCAACGTGGATGGAAGCCTTTGAAGCCCTTGTAGAGTGGCATAAAAAGCCATATGATACCAATGACCGCAATATGACATTTGAAGAGGTTTACAGGCTTTTTTTTGCTTATAAATACGAGGATCCACAGAAGCCCTACTCGAAAAGTTCTATTGATTGCGCAAAAGCTGGGTTTAAAAACAGCGCTACATTACATAAAAAAGCTTTCTACGATCTTAAGGCTGATGATCTGCAGGCCGTCATTGATAACTGTCCTCTGAAACATGCAAGCCTGGAACATATCAAAAATCTTTTCAGGCAGATGTATGAATATGCTATGCGTTATGATCTTGCATCTAAAAACTGGGCAGAATTCGTTGAGATCAAAACGCCAGACGATGACGAATCCGGTATTCCATTTACCCAGGAAGAAATGAATGTACTATGGGCGAATCTGGCCGTCCCCTGGGTGGATACGATCCTGATCCTTTGCTACAGTGGATTTCGCCTCGAGGGCATGAGAACTGTGCAAATCAATCTTGAAGAGGGATATTTCAAAGGTGGAGTTAAAACGAAAGCCGGAAAAGGTAGGATTGTACCGATCCATAGTCGAATTGTTCCGCTCGTTGAAAAGAGGGTCGCTGAATATGGTACGATCATCCATGTAGCACAAGAGACATACAGAAAATATTTTTACGAGATAATGAAGACATTGCAATTTGATCATACACCGCATGATTGTCGAACCACATTTGCTACTATGGGGAACCGTGCTGGAATGCCCAAACCTATGCTTAAAAGGCTTATGGGACACACTTTGGCACAAGATATTACCGAGGCAAAATATATTTCTCCCAGCCTCGATGATTTGCGCGAAGCAATAGAAATGATTGATTAGTTCGTGTCTTTAGTATGTTACTAGTAATGACATTCAGCAGGGGAAAATAGACATTTCATGAGATAATTCTATTTTTTTCGATCTATTTTCCCCTTATTTTATCAGCATAAATAGACATTTTCTGTTAGTCCAGGTTTAAAATTCCCTTAAGATTATGTAAAAATTTGGCATTTATCTGCATTTTTCGCAGTTTATATTAAATAACGGATCAATTGGAACAGATAAGGGGTAAACCGAAACAGCACCGCCTTCTTCTCCGGCGCCTGCACCACAGGCACGTCCGGATTTTCAGCGTAGGTTCCATCCGGATTCACCGCCAGGCTCTGCGCGTGCATAGCCATTATCTTTGCCTCCAGCTGATCCTGGAATTCCTCCCCGTCGATCACCAGCATGGTTTCCGTATCGATATAGGTACTGCGCATATCCAGATTATAGGACCCGATCAGGGAAATATCCTCATCGATCAGCATAGATTTTCCGTGGGAGGAATGATCGCCCTGGAATTCATAGATCTGCACGCCTGTTTCTATCACTTTCTTCTTCTGGAAGAGATAATCAGAACCCGCCATCAGATTATCCCCCACTGCCGGGTTATTGATCTGCATGTCAAACCGCTTTAGACGCTCTCCCACCGCTGTCATACCCGCATACATATCCCTGCTGAATGCCACATAGGGTGTCTGCACATAGGCCCTCTCCTTTGCCTGCAGCATCAGCTGCTGCAGCTGATACCAGACGTAGGGCTGTTTGGAAAAGATATGGGTTGGATTGTGAATCAGCGTGATCTTGTTGGTCGGCAGGGTAAAGCTCTCATAATCCGGATCACCGGCAAACAGCTCAGGCCGTTTCTGCTGAAGCTCCTGATAATGGGTGTGCAGACGTTCTTCCTCCGCTCTAACCTCATCGGCTCTTCGTCCCGGCACACGGTCATATTCCGTCTTGCATACACCCAGATCCCAGACCCCGTCAAAATACTCTCTGGTCTGGGAAATGACACTGTCCGCCTCCTCCCCGCCATTCTTTGTATGATAGACCAGCACATCTCTGTCATAACTTAAATTTTTATCCGTATAACTGCCCAGGAAATAATCAAACGTATTTCTGCCGCCCGCTAACAGCAGCTTATCGTCCACAATGATCAGTTTATCATGGAGTCTGCCGTTAATTGTCCAGGGCATCAGAAGATTAGGTTTATTATAAAACCGGATCTCCAGATTCGGGTGGCTGCCGGCCGCGTAGAACAACGGCAGCTTTTTCATATGAATCATGCCGTACAGGCCGTCTACCAGCACCTTTACTTTCACCCCGCGGTCTGCCGCGTCCAGAAGCGCGGAAAAGATATCATCACAGCTGCCGCCCGGACGAATGTCAAATGTCGATAGAGAGACTGACTCTTTTGCCTCATTTATCATCAGTAATCTGGCATCCAGTGCCTCTTCGCTGGTCTCCACGACTACAGCCCGGTCCGTCCCCGGCACATCCTGACCATAAAATCGTGAGATATCCAGTTCCTTTTGCGCATCCTCCTTCACTTTCGGATGAAACAGAAAAGGTACCAGAGCTCCTGCCGCCACATACAAAACTACAATTACTATAATCCACTTAATCACTTTTCCCGCCCGCTTTTTCTTATTAGTCTCCATAATGTTCCTCTTCATACTCTGTCAGTCCGGGCCCGGCCCTCCCGCGCCCTTATATATCCAGGTCTAATTCAATCGGGCAATGGTCCGATCCGAATATGTCCGTATGTATATCCGCCCCCTGCAGCCGATCCTCAAGACCCTGAGATACACAAAAATAGTCGATCCGCCATCCCGCGTTCTTCTCCCTTGCCTTAAAGCGATAGGACCACCAGGAATAAACCCCCTGCGTATCCGGGTAGAAATACCTCCAGGTATCGATAAATCCCGCCTGCAAAAGTCTGGTGAATTTCTCCCTCTCTTCATCGGTAAAACCGGCATTCTTATGATTCGTCTTCGGATTCTTCAGGTCAATCTCCTGGTGGGCCACATTCATATCCCCGCACACCACTACCGGCTTTGACTCCTCCAGCTTTTCCAGATAACCAAGGAAATCATCCTCCCACTGCATCCGGTAGGCAAGCCTTGCCAGACCGTCCTGGGAATTCGGTGTATAGACGGTAACCATATAAAACCCATCAAATTCCAGGGTTATGACCCGCCCTTCCTGATCATGCTCCTCCATCCCTATGCCATAGCTCACATTCAAAGGCTCCTTCTTAGTAAATATGGCAGTTCCGGAATACCCCTTTTTCACAGCATAATTCCAATATTGACAATACCCGGGCAGTTCCAGATCGATCTGTCCCTCCTGTACCTTGCTTTCCTGAATACAAAAAATATCCGCATCCGCTTCCCCGAAAAAATCCAGAAACCCCTTCTGCACACAAGCCCGAATCCCATTCACATTCCAGGAAATCAGTTTCATTCCATCATCACCTCTCGTCATTTAGATGTAACTATCATAATACAATCCACCAAAAATGTAAATTATTTGAATCCGTTCCCGGGAAGTTATTGTTAATGGATGACGGGGGATGAGATAAGGTCCGGGCTGATCGGGAAGGGGCGGGGGCCTGGTATACGGGCGGCAAATCTCGCGGGGCCAAATCACTTCGGCCGGACCTAAGAACGGCTAACTCCGAAGGCGGGAGAACCTCTTATTGGCAGGGCCCGGAACAAACTCGCCAAAGGACGGCTCGGACAGTGTTCCAGGCCCTGCGAGGTTCTCCCACCATCTGCGTAAGCCGTTCTAAGGCCCGGTCTCAAGTGATTTGGCCCCGCGAGATTTGCCGCCCGTATACCAGGCCCCCGCCCCTTCCCGATCAGCCCTGCTTTATTATAAGCCTTTTATCATGTTCCGATTGACTGTCTGGTTTCTTTCACGATCGGTTTATGATTTATATTTATATATGGTATATCTGCTCCGGGGCGCTTGAGCATCCTTCAGGCTTTGGTGTAAGTTAAACAGTCAAGTTCGTTCAGACCATGATATTTCTTCATTGGTTAAGTTTAACCTTTAGTAACTTCGATTTTTATAGAGC
This sequence comes from Diplocloster hominis, assembly GCF_032380655.1. NCBI lineage: Bacteria > Bacillati > Bacillota > Clostridia > Lachnospirales > Lachnospiraceae > Diplocloster > Diplocloster hominis. The sequence continues at coordinate 32,488 of NZ_JAWDIY010000046.1, forward strand.
TGTCAGCTTCCGTACAACCATGCATAACTCCATAGCATATGACATTCCCTGTCCTGTCAGAACATGGAAATAAGCCTATTATTAGTGTAGGGGTGAGAGGGAAAGGACGTGCCCGGGCGGCTCCTGGCGGCAAATCTCGCGGGGCCAAATCACTTGAGGCCGGACCTTAGAACGGCTTACGCAGAAGGCAGGAGAACCTCGCAGGGCCCGGAACACTGTCCGAGCGCCCTTTGCGAGTTTGTTCCGGGCCCTGCCAATAAGAGGTTCTCCTGCCTTCGGAGTTAGCCGTTCTTAGGTCCGGCCGAAGTGATTTGGCCCCGCGAGATTTGCCGCCAGGAGCCGCCCGGGCACGTCCTTTCCCTCTCACCCCGGCCCCTAAATATCAGTCTGCTTGACTTTTCTAAAACATGCTGTTAAATTAGGTGGGAAAGAAGGGATAAGATTATGAAAAAATTATTAGTGGTTATGGTTACTCTTTGTATGACTGCCGGTTTGCTCGCTGGGTGCGGATCGGAAGGTAACGGCAGCAGTAATCCGGCCGCTTCGGCCGCGCCTGCGGCGAAGCCGGAAGAAAGTGCTGTTCCGGCGGCTGAGACTCCGGGACAGGCGGAAAGTTCACAGGCTCCGGCGGGAACGGACGATGAGACCGTGATTCATGTCGGTGCTTTAAAAGGACCTACTTCGATGGGCATGGTAAAACTGATGGCGGATTCAGACGCGGGAACTACCGCTGCCAGGTATGAATTTTCGATTCATGGCGCTGTGGATGAGATGACTCCGAAGATTGTACAAGGAGATTTTGATATCGCTGCTGTGCCTGCGAATCTGGCCAGCGTGCTGTATAATAATACAAAAGGACAGATCAGTGTGCTGGCTGTTAATACGCTGGGTGTCCTCTATATCGTGGAGAATGGCGAGACCGTTCAGTCAGTGGCGGATCTGAAGGGGAAGACCCTGTACGCCAGCGGGAAGGGCGCCACTCCGGAATATGCTCTTAATTATATTCTGAAGTCGAATGGACTGGACCCCGCTAAGGATCTGACGATCGAATATAAATCAGAACATACGGAATGTGTGGCGGCACTGGCTGCTGATCCCTCCGGTGTTGCTATGCTTCCCCAGCCGTTTGTGACGACTGCGCAGGTAAAGAATCCGGATATCCGGGTGGCACTGGATCTGTCCAGGGAATGGGACAAGGCCCAGGAGGGTCAGGAGGTCAAAAGTTCTCTGGTCACCGGAGTTGTTGTAGCCCGAAACGATTTTATCGAGGCGCATCCGGATTTGGTTCCTACTTTTATGGATGAGTATCAGGCTTCGATAGAATATGTGAATGATCATGTGGAGGACGCTGCCAAGCTGGTAGGTTCTTATGATATTGTTCCTGAGGAAGTGGCCGTGAAAGCGCTTCCGGCTTGTAATATCGTATTTATGGAAGGTACTGAAATGAAAGATGCCTTAAGCGGATATCTGTCCGTACTCATGGAGCAGAATCCGAAGGCGGTCGGAGGGGCGTTACCGGATGAAACGTTCTACTATAGCAGATAAACGAAAAGCTGGTAAGGGATTCACGAACCGAAGGGCAAAGGCAGGAAAGGCAGATGCCGGATTTCGCGTCTGGGCAGTCGCATTTTGGCTCATTGTCTGGCAGCTGACAAGTATGGCTCTGGGACAGGAGATTCTTTTGGTTTCTCCTGTCTCGGTTCTTTTGCGTCTTGGAGAGCTTGTCAGGACTCTGCCGTTCTGGCATGCGGTATTTTTTTCCTTTGTGCGGAATGTCGGGGGTTTTCTGCTGGCGATACTGGCCGGAGTGCTTTTTGCCGCCCTCTCTTTTTGCTTTTCCTGGTTCCGGGAGCTTTTGCATCCGGTGATGGCGGTGGTAAAGGCCACCCCCGTGGCTTCCTTTATTATTCTCTGCCTGGTCTGGATTCCTTCCAGGGGATTGTCGGTATTTATCTCTTTCCTGATGGTACTTCCCATCATTTATACCAATGTGCTGGAAGGGATTCATCATACCGACCGGCAGCTGCTGGAGATGGCGAAGGTCTTCCGGATACGGGGCATACGCAGAATGCGTTACATATATTTTTCACAGGTCATGCCTCATTTTCGCTCCGCCTGCGGAGTTTCCCTGGGGCTTTGCTGGAAGTCCGGGATCGCGGCTGAGGTGATCGGTATGCCGGATGGCTCGATCGGCGACATGCTGTATCAGGCGAAGATCTATCTCGATACGCCGGATCTCTTTGCCTGGACGTTTGTCATTATTCTGGTCAGCGTATTGTTTGGAAAAGTATTCATGAAACTGCTGGACCTGACGATCCGCGCGGTTGAGACGAGATAATGCGGAAGAGATACCTATATGTGCAAAAAGATGCACACACGGAGGAAAATATGGAGATCAGGATGAAAAATATCACAAAATCATATGGTGATTTGACGGTGCTGCGCCATTTTACCCATACGTTCCGGAAAGGGGAGACTACCTGCATCATGGGACCTTCCGGCTGCGGGAAGACGACTCTGCTTCGCCTTTTGATGGGGCTTGAGTCCCCGGATGAAGGAGAGATTCTGGGCCTGTCGGGTCTTAGGATGGCCGCCGTCTTTCAGGAATACCGTCTGTGTGAAAATCTGAACGCCGTCTCCAATGTCCGGATGGTTTGCAGCCATACTTTTCCAAAAGAGCGGATTATCCACGCGCTTACCGAAGTGGGGATTACCGACAGCCTGTATAAACCGGTGCGCGATTACAGCGGGGGAATGAAACGCCGGGTAGCGATCGTCCGCGCCGTCCTTTCAGATCCTGACATCTGCTTTCTGGACGAGCCCTTTGAAGGTTTGGACGAAGCCACCCGGTCTGTCGTTGGTTCCTGGTTATATCATCAACTGTCCGGCAAGACGGTTCTGATGGTCAGCCACGATGAGGAGGATGCCCTTCGAATGGACGCATCGGTCTTCCGTCTTGACCAGGACATTTGATTTCTGTATGCATTCAATCTTCCTGTGTATTGATCACGATTTTCCCGTCAGAAGAGTCCACTCTGATCACACGGTCTGCTTTATTCCGGAGTCTTAATTCTTCATCTCTGTGGTAACCGTTCAGGTTCACGGAACCGTACTCCGAGCGCAGATCATAGTCGTAATCATCCTCCGCTCCCAGCATATTCAGTTCCACATCTCCATATGAGCTTTCAACTTTCAGATCCTGAATATCCGCCTCGTCTAATCTACAGTCTCCGTCGGATTGATATACTGTCCAGATATTACCGCTGATACTCTTCCCTTTTATTCTGCCGTAGGAATTATTGATATCGGTATTATCCGCTTTGATCTGCTCCATAGAAAGCTTGCCGTCACTTATTTCCGCAGTCAGATTCTGAACATCCACCTGGCTGATGCTGGTATCTCCATAGGCGTTATAGATATTCAGCGTTTCCGCGGTACAATTTGTCACTTCGATCTTGCCGTCAGCAGAATTCAGTTCCACCTGTTTCCCCTGCACATCGCTCACTTTCATATCTCCGTAAGAGATATCCGCGCTGAGCCAGTCTGTTTTTACGGAACCGTCCCAGACGAATTCACCGTCGCTTCCAACGATCTCCACATTTTTCAGATAGACATCCTTTGGCACATACAATTTCAGATAATCGTTCCCCTTCGGATCATATACATTTCCAATCGGGCCGTAAGAGAAAAAGCTGTATACGGGCCCTGCTTTCTCCTGGATTTCCCGGAAGGTAAGCGTTCCATTCTCCACCTTGTAGGCCGGTCCCTTTTCGTCACCGGTCAGGGAATACTCCAGATAATACCCGTCCGAAGGCACCACCTGGATATCGCCGTAATTTACGGTCAGTTTCACATTTTCAAAGGCATCGATTCTGGTCTTTTCCAGCGTATGATTCACGGAAGTGGTTCCGTTTATAATTCCATTGGGTCCAATCGCAAAAGAAGGACTACCGCCCAGCACGTAACCGACACCCAAGAAACCGCCGCCTACGACCACCAGGCATGTGGCCACGATTAATATAATTTTACTGAATTTCTTCATGATTCTTCTTCCCCCTTGTCAGCATTCTGCGGAACAGACGCGCAATTCCGGCAAATAATAATTTTCCAAGATAGAAACTACCATATAGGATAAAGATTCCAACGCCCGCAGCCGCCAGTCCACTGCCAATCACGGACAAACCATCTGCGAATGTATGGAACAGCAGGTAACCGCCTGCAGCCAGGGACAGCAGCCCTCCCGCACCCAGGCATATTCCGGCGAATATAAAAGAGGCCACAAACACAAACACCACAAAAACCAAACAAAAAATCACCACTGCAAACGCTAAGGCGAGTGGCAGCCCGATGGGTGCCGCAAACACGCCCAATATCACAATCCAGATAGCGGAAAAGCCATGCTTCACCGACTTCTCCGGCTCTTCCATCTTCTTGATCGCCAGATCCCGTATAATCTGATTGGCAATATCGATGGGGTTTCCCAACTCTTCCATCACCGCCTGCTCATTTTCAGGGCCGGCCTCCTCAAAATATTCCTCATAATACCGAAGTGCCTGTTCGCGGTCCGCGCGGGGCAGTCTTCTGAGCTCCTTATTCAATATTCGCAGATATTCCTGTCTGTTCATCGCTTTCCCCTCCTCGTAATATTCTTTCCACATCTATGCGGAACTCGATCCATTCCTTCAAATAATACCTTTTCATATCCAGGCCGTGATCAGTAATACGGTAATACCTCCTGTTTCTTCCCTGAAACGGCTGATCATAGACTTCCAGATATCCTGCCTCCTGCAGCCTCTTCAGCACCGGATAAAGCGTCGATTCCTTCAGATTCACCACAGTCTTGATCTCCTGTGAGATCTGATAACCATAGGCATCCCCTTTCGACACAATGGCCAGTACAAAAGCATCCAACAAAGCTGATCCCAACTGATACACCATATCAATTCCTCCTTTCCTATATATTAAATATTTTATATATGTTTTATTTTTCTATATTATATATCATATAATATACATAGTCAATATATATATTAAATTTTTTTATATGCTTTTGAATAATTTTTTTCTTCTCTCTCACCCACGAGACGAAACTCCTGCGGCGGGCCGCATAAGCGGCATCTTCCTTTCCGCCGCAGTGTGATCCCCGCGGAGCTTTATTAATTCATAGGAGCATTTTCAAATGAAATAAAATAACCGCAGGTGAAAATCACATTTCCCGTGATTCTCATCTGCGGCATATCAGACCAAATGCGGATCTACCGGCGGGATATCCCCTTCCCATCGGACCCCAGCCCCTTAAGCACATCCCCCGTCAACCGATATACGGTCCACTCATCCATAGGCACCGCCCCCAGCGATTTATAAAACCCGATACTGGGCGTATTCCAGTTCAGACACGACCACTCCATACGGCCGCATCCTTCTTCCACCGCGATACGGGTCAGCCGGGTCAGCAGCGCTTTGCCCATTCCGCTGCCACGCATCGAAGGTTTTACATACAGATCCTCCAGATAGATTCCCGCTCTGCCCAGGAAAGTAGAAAAATTATAGAAATACAGCGCCATACCGACGATTTCTCCCTCTGCCTCTCCCAGCAGTACATGTGCTTTCTCCTTGTCAAAGATCCACTCCTCCAGAAGTTCGGGAGTCGCCACCACATCGTCCGACATCTTTTCATATTCCGCCAGCTCTTTGATCAGCTCCAGAACGACCGGGATATCATCACGTCCGGCTTTGCGAATCCGAAATCCTTCTATCTGTGTCTCATAATATTCCATTTTATCCTCCACAGGTGTATATTTACTGCATCCTTTCTATCAGAGTACAGCATCCCTTATCCTTATCCATCATAAATAAGGGGGGACGTTTTGTCCACCCCTTTCTTTTATTTCATAGGAAATCAGTTAGGATAGGAATGTAAGAACAGCAGAATGGATCACCTATGTATGCAGATCTGATAGCTTCATAACGGAAAAATAAGTCACCAACAATACTACGAAATCTGTCAGCCTTACGGAATATGTAAAAAAGCCTATTGTAAAGCAGGGAAGGGAGGGAGGCGGTCCGGCCTTTGGAACCGGGCGGCGAATCCCGTGGGGCCAAATCACTTGAGGCCGGGCCTTAGAATGGCTTACGCAGA
>NZ_JAWDIY010000047.1:0-37135 GCF_032380655.1 Diplocloster hominis
AACCTCGCAGGACCCGGGGCACTGTTTGAGCCGTATTTTGGCGAGTTTGCCCCGGGTCCTGCGAGGTTTCGTCCTCTTCTGCGTAACCCGTTCTTAGGCGCCGCCGAAGCGAATTCGGCTCCCGCTCCTTTTGTGCCCCCTGCCCAGAGCTCCCCCTTGCACCGGCCCGCTCCGGCCCATCCATCCCCAGCCGGCCCCATCCATCCCCAGCCCCGCAGGAATTCAGAAAACTAATCCCGCTAATTTCTTGCATTCCGGTGGATTTCTTAGTACAATAACAGGAGTGAAAGGAAGAGGGACATGGGTATACCGGTTAAGTTACAGGCGTTTGAGGGTCCTTTGGACCTGCTGCTGCATTTGATTGATAAGAATAAAGTAAATATTTATGATATACCGATTGTGGAGATTACGAATCAATATCTGGAATATATAGAGGAAATGCACCGTCAGGATCTGAATGTGATGAGTGAATTCCTGGTTATGGCGGCTACTTTGATCGATATCAAGTCCAGGATGCTGCTGCCGAAAGAAGTAAACGAGGCGGGCGAAGAGGAAGATCCCAGACAGGAGCTGGTGGAACAGCTGCTGGAATATAAGATGTATAAGTATATGTCTTATGAACTGCGGGACAGGCAGATCGATGCGGGAAAAGCCCTGTATAAGGATTCTACCCTGCCGGATGAGGTGAAAGAGTATGTGGAGCCTGTGGATTTGACGGAGCTGATGGGGGATTTGACCCTGACGAAGCTGCATTATATTTTCAAATCCGTGATTAAAAAACAGGTGGACAAGATTGACCCGGTCCGGAGCAAGTTTGGGAAAATAGAGAAGGAAGAAGTCAGCCTGACGGATAAGATCGCCTACGTGGAGCAATACGCCGCGGAACATCCGGATTTCAGCTTCCGGGAGCTGCTTGAGAAGCAGGCGGGAAAGATGCAGGTGATCGTTACTTTTCTGGCTGTTCTGGAGCTTATGAAGATGGGCAGAATCCGGATCATGCAGGAACATATTTTTGATGATATACAGATCAGCGCGGCGTAAGGCAGAGGAGTAAGATGTGGAACTTATGAGAATAGAAGCGACTATCGAAGCGGTTTTATTTACCATGGGAGAGTCCGTGGAACTTAAGAAGATCGCTGTGGCGATTGGCCATGATGAAGAGACAACCAGAAAGATTATACATAATATGATGGACAAATATAAGGCGGAGGACCGGGGAATCCAGATTATTGAGCTGGAGGACTCCTTCCAGATGTGTACGAAGCCGGAGATGTACGAGGCGCTGATCCGGATAGCCAAACAGCCCAGGAAGTATGTACTTACCGATGTGCTGCTGGAGACCCTCAGTATTATCGCCTATAAGCAGCCGGTGACACGGCTGGATATCGAGAAGATCCGGGGAGTGAAGTCCGATCACGCGGTGAACAAACTGATCGAATATAATCTGGTCTGTGAGGTAGGGCGGCTGGATGCTCCGGGCAGGCCGATCCTGTTTGGCACGACGGAGGATTTTTTGCGGGCATTCGGGGTACATTCCATCGAGGATCTGCCCAGCGTGAATCCGGAACAGCTGGAAGATTTTAAAGCGCAGGCGGAGGAAGAGGCGCAGATGAAGCTGGAGGTATGAGAAATGAAATTGAGCGTGATTCTGCTGGCGGCCGGCAGCGCCAGACGTTATGGCGGGAACAAACTGTTAACAGAGATAAATGGCAAACCAATGTACCGGAATATCCTGGATCGGATTCCGGAGATTGGTTTTTCTTTTTACCGGAAAATCATTGTTACCCAGTATGAGGAGATAAAGCGTCAACTATGCCAGACCGACTGGACCGTAGTCCGCAATGATCAGCCGGAGCTGGGGATCTCCCGTTCCATACGTCTGGGCCTGGAGCAGGCAGGGGACTCAGATGCATATCTGTTCGCCGTCTGTGACCAGCCGTATCTGCAGGCGGTTACCATGAAAAAGCTCATAGCCTGTTTCCAAACTACAAAGAAAGGGATCGCATTTGTGATGAGCGGTAAGGAGCCGGGAAACCCTGTGATTTTTTCCTCGGCTTATCTGGATGAATTGAAAAACCTGGAAGGGGACAGAGGCGGTAAGGCCGTGGTGCGAAGGCACATGGAGGATTGCGCCTGGGTCGAGGTAAAGGAGGCCAGAGAACTTAGGGATATTGACCGTCCTTATGGGGTGTCTCTTCTGGAAGAATTGCGTATTGATCTTAAGCGGGACAGAATATTTTCCATTGTGGGGGCCGGGGGAAAGACTACCACGATGCATCGTCTGGCAAAAGAGCTGAGCGGGCAGGGGGCACGTGTTTTGATGACGACCACCACTCATCTGTGGTGCCCCAAAGAACAGTTTGTGGAAGTGAAGGAAGCAGAGGATCTGCGGCGTGTGCGTAAGATGCTTGAGGTGGAACGTTGTCTGACTGTAGGCAGGCGTGTTCCGGGGAATAAAATTACCGGTATAGGGGAAAGGTTATATCCGGAACTGGTCCGGATACCAGACTATCTGATCGTGGAAGCTGACGGGGCCAAGGGGCGGCCTCTGAAGGCTCCTGCGGAACATGAGCCGGTTATTTTCCCCGGCAGTGATGTAGTGATCGGGGTTATAGGTCTGGACAGCCTGAACCGGCCGGTCGGGGAGATCTGCCATCGCCCGGAACTGGCTGCCTGTATTCTGGAGGTGGGAGAAGAGCATTTGGTTACAATGGAGGACCTGTATCGGATAGCCAGAAGCCCTCAGGGGCTTCGCAAAGAGGTAAGCAGTGAAAAATACCGGGTGATCTTTAATAAGGCTGATTTGATGGATCCTGGAGCCGGACAGAGTTATTGGGTGGCTCAGGATATCGGATAGCTCTCAAAAATGTAAGCAATCGGGTAATATGATCAGAACGGAAAAATCCCCCAAAAGTGGTGAAGCTTTTGGGGGATTTTTCGTTCATGATTATTTGGAAGAGTAATTAGATAAAGGCTTTGTTATTCTTCCGGTCTCCCTATGCACGGGATTTCCGTTTCAGGAAGAAGAAGATTCCTGCACCCGAACCGATCAGAAGTATTACAATCGGGATGATCGGTGATGTATCACCGGTGGAAGGTGCATTGGTGGTGCTGTCCGAACCGCTGTTCCCGGAACCGGAGTTATGGTTGGAACCATTGTTATCACCAGGGGCCGGGGTCGGTGTAGGTTTTCCGGGATCCGGAGTTGGTGTAGGCTTGCCGGGATCCGGGGTCGGTGTCGGATTATCAGGATCCGGGGTAGGTGTCGGCGTAGGAGACGGAGTAGGTGTAGGCTCTCCACCCTCTTTGACAAACACAGCGGATACTTTATAATCCTGTCGGATATTGGTCAGATCATAGGAAGTAATGGCTCCCAATGATTTTCCGTTTAAGGTTACGTCTTTTAATGTGTATCCTTTATCTGCAGTGATGGTAAAGTTGGAGGAACCGCCGAAGGCGACTTTTTCCTTTTGAATCTTAACTTTTCCACCGTCGGTCTTGCCTGCTGTCACGCTGTAGTACGGAAGATCGGGAGAATTATTCCAGATCGGGTTTCCGCCTTTTACATTCGGCAGATAATTCATATTGTGGTTTACCTTAAGCCAGCTGTAATAGGTGCTGTTATCCTTTCCGGCGCTTGCGAAGTCTACAAGTTTTACAGGAATACCGTTTACGGTCTTAGTCTCAAAGAAGAGCCAGCTGCCTTCGCCGCTTCCATCGGATACGGTCATTTTCTTAAGGTCCGTGGTCTGGAATCTTGCGGCGTCTCTGGCGAGATCACTGTAATTGGAATCCAGAGCTAACAGGATAGGGCCATAGTAGACGGAAGAATAACCTTTGTAGTTTTTCTCGCCCAGCCAGTAGTGAACGCTCATTTCCAGATCCAGCTCGATTATGTCGCCGTCTTTCCATTCTCTGTTGATGGTGTAATATTCGCCGGGAACTACATTCTTCATTTCCTCGCCGTTGACCTTGACCGCATTCGTGTAGGACCAAACCGGGATACGTAAGTTAAAGTTGAATGCTTCATTTTTCGCCATATCCAGAGTGATCTTAATCGCGCCATCCTTCGGATATTCGGTTTCCTGCTTAATGGTGATGGCATTTCCGCCGGGGGTCAGAGTGCTTGCTGCGGAAGGACCGTAGTAATTCAGATACAGGTCCGTATCATTTCCGATTACGCCCCACTGGGAAAGTTCACCCAAACCGCGGCTGGCATTTGCCTGGCAGCAGTTAAAGTCAGGGGAACCGGAGTTGTACTGGAAGGCAATGTCGACCTGAGAGGCCACTTTTCTGCCGTCCATGGGAGTATTGTAAGTTACATATTTGTCGTCTTCCAACAGAGAGCCTAACATTCCGTTGAAATAGGAGAGCTCTAATTCATCTGCTACATAAGAATTCTTCGACAGCTGGAGATATTCTGTTCCAAGTGCCATCCAGGAGATGGTACAGCAGGTTTCGATGGCGCCTGTGTTGTAAGGATCGCCTACAGCCTGCTCGCCGCTGGTGAATCCGCCGTCATTATGGCGGTCGGTCTTAGCGATACTCCACCAGATATCCTCCAGCGCGGTATAATAAATCGGATCTCCCTCAATCTCATATAATAAGCCAAGTGTGATAATCGTATGTAATGCTTCCCATCTGGGCAGTTTGGACTCATAGTATTCTTTGCCTGCCTGGGCGTTGTTTAACCAGTCACCGGATTTCGGCCAGTCTTCCACGATGATCTGTTTCGCCGTATTCAGATACCTGGTGTCACCGGTATACTGGTACAGCAGTGCGAATACGTGGCTGATACCAAGGTTCATGGTCTGGCTGCCTGCGGAGTCAAAGGTCTTTCCGCCTTCTACGAAATATTCATAGATATAATCAGCGGCCTTTATCGCAGTTTTTAATGCAGTTTCGTTGCCGGTCAGCCGGTACCAGTCATAGAGGCCGTAGATGCAGTGATAGTGATTCCATACATCCCAGTTCGCTCCATTGCCGCCCATACGGGCGCTGCCTGTGTAGATACCCAGGTATCCATCCTCGCCCTGCGCGTTGGTTAATTCTTCGACCAATTTATTGCCGGCCTCCAGGAGAGCCGGATCATCGGATAAGCGGTAGGTATAGGCCATTCCCGTTAAGAGCTTGCCGGGGAATTCACTGTACCAGGGTACTAATGCGCCGGTATAGTCGTTTCCGCCTTCCCGGATATTTTCCAGATCCCATACGGTTTTAAAGGTTTCAGTACCGGTCATGGGAGCAGGGGAATCAGCAGAACCGTTTACATCTCCAACGATAGAGAAGTTATCAAAGTAGAAGTTCTTTCCTAAGGTATTGTCATTCCCTTTGAAATGCATCTGGAACTGGTGAACATCTTTCAGGTCGATCACATCGTTTGAGCCTTTTTCAGACCAGTATACTTCGAATGAATCGGCACTGAATGGAATATTTACCCAGCCGTTGAAGCCTGCCGGTACGGAAAAAGTGCGGTTTGCATTTACTTTAATATCTGTCCAGTTCGTGCCGTCTGCACACAGACGGATGGTCTGGCCTTCTCTTAACTGCCAGGATTCCCGGCCATTATCTGTGGAGGTATTACTTTCCTCGAAAGCAAAGCGGATATCCAGGGTGCCTTCCGTTAATTCAGTGGCATTTAGCTGGAACCATATTTCTTTTGCTCCGCTCCAGTCCGTAGTCGCTTTGGGATCGCTGCCGAATTTGATATCTATATCATTGTACTCATTTTTCGGAGCAAGTTTATTGTGATTCCATTGAATCGTTTTTCCGTCTCCACCGGTGGTTGCCAGTGTAAGCCGGTAGGTACTCCCGCTTAACATTCCGAATGCGTCGCCCAGAACAGAGGCTAAGGTCGGATTTTGGTTTGAAGTTCCGGTGCTTATGATCTGTTCAATAATATTCGGGTTGTCTTCTAACGCATGCAGCAGCCAGTTGTCAATATTCCCCTGGATATTTCCGCCTACGTAACCTTCCAGATTCAGGTCGGTTAAATGGCTGGAAGCACGTTTGGTATCCGGAGCCATGAGCGGAGGATTCATAGGAATCTCGTCGTCTTTCGGATATTCGGGATCTGTAGGTTCTATTACTTCACCCTGTTCGGGATCGGTTTCTTCACTGACGTTTACATTCAGAACCAAAGAAGCAGTCCGGAATACATTATCCGTGGCGCTGATGACGAAGCTGTCAGGACCGGAATAACCGGCGTTGGGTGTGTACACCAGAGTTCCATTGGATGCGTTAATGAATGCCTGTCCGTTCTGAGGCGCCGAAGCGATGCGATAACTGACGGGGCTGCCATTTGCACTGGTGGCGCTGCAGTCTGTGATGGATGTGGCGCTGTTTTTGTAGCAGCTCAGATTCGGATCGCCTGTAATGGTATCATTGAACACAGGAACGTCAGCCGGGTTATCGTTAGACTTTACAGGAAGCTCAGAGCCGCCTACGTCGCCGACAAAGGAGAACGCATCGAAATAGATCGATGTGCCGACATTGGCGTCACTGCCGTTCACGCGCATATTTAGCTGGTTCACATTATGTAAGTATAAATTGCCGTCATCTTCCCCGTGGGTGCTAAAATACTGAGACCAGGTCCTGTTATTTAACGGAACGCGTACCCAGCCGCTGAATCCGGGATCCAGAACGATCATATGATTGTCATCGACTGTTTTGGTCTGCCAGGAGTCCCCGTTCTGTACGTAGAAAACCACTCCGGATTTCAGTTCCATTGCATGAAGGACATCATCATGGGTGCCTTCCTGGAAAGCGAAATGAATTTGGGCAGAATCACCAAACTCTGATGCATCCGCGTAAAACCATGCTTCGGTTGCACCTCTCCAGTCCATAACAGCTCCCGGTGCCCCAGGGAGTTTGAAATCCAGATCTCCATACCAGTCACGGGTGTTCAGGCTTGACCATGCTAAAGCATTGGAACCGTCCACACCTTTACCTGCCGCTACAGATAAACCACAGGTAGGAGCATCTCCTAACGACATACCGGAATAATCTCCAAGCATACCGCCTTCGGCAACAGTGAGTATGGAGTCATCCATATCTTCAATACTCCAGGCCTGCTGGATCGTAGGCGGGGTATCCGTAGGAAGAGAAGTTCCATCGTCGAAATTACCGACCACACCGATGCTGTCAATCAAAGCTGTTTTATTCTGTGTGGTTCCGTTCCCATTTATATGCATATTCAACTGATTTACATTTTTGAGATACAGCGTGTCATCACCCATCCAGTAAGCGCTGAATGTGGAACTGTCCAGAGGAATTCTGACCCAGCCCCGGAAACCAGGTTCCAGGTTTACACAGCTGTCGCTGACGGTTCCGCTTTTCCAACCGCTGCCATCGTTGGTTCCGTAGGCTGCCCCATTTCTTAATGCGAGAGCATGGAGGCCATTGCCGCTGCCGTCTGATTTAAACATTTCTTCCTGAAATGCAAACCGGATCTGACTTGATTCAGAACCAAAACTGCTCATATCAGCGTAAAACCATAATTCCTGTGCTCCGCTCCAGTCGGTATTTTTGGTACCTTCCGGCAGCATATGATAACGTAGATCGCAATCGCTGTAAGCACCTTCTCCTGCCAGGTCTGTAAAGGCCAGAGCATTGCTTGCGTTTACACCGGCTCCTTCACCGAGAGACCAGGAGTATTTTCCATCACGGAGCATTCCAAACGGGTCTGCGATAGAATTTGATAAATCCTCACCTGATATACCGTCCATTCCCCAGACTTCCTTAAAAGATAAAGCGGCTGAGGGTTCTGCCTTAGCCGTTAAGCCGGTGGTCAGGACTGACGGCAATAACACGGCGGCGGACAGTAACAAACTGATACTCTTCCGTAACATTCGGTTCATAAAAAACCTCCTCATAAGTTATAAAATTGTTACGCTGCTAAAAAACGTTAAATAAAACGTTAAATAATTGATTACTTTTGTCTCCGTAAAAATGATCACCCTCCGTCATGTTAGGATTGATTTATAAGTTACATCGATGTAATTTAACAAAATTATTAATAAAACTATTGTAAAATAATTACAAAAAAGTTTTAACAGTCCCTTAACAATTTGTTTATATTTAAAAATTTAGTAGATATCAGGGGAAAAGTCAATGCGAGAGCGACAGTATGAGAAATACTTACATGCGATCAGAAAACGATCACGTAACGATTAGAAATGATCACGCAGGAATAATTATTTCTTTCCACGGAAGTGCTCATAGCAATAAAAAATAGTAGCGCTCGAAAAAGCCTCGCTGACTATTTTTCATGCATCGCACGTAAGTGCCCAAAATACGGGCACAAGTGCTCATAGCAACAAAAAATAGTAGCGCTCGAAAAAGCCTCGCTGACTATTTTTTATGCATCGCACGTAAGTGCCCAAAATACGGGCACAAGTGCTCATAGCAATAAAAAAACAGCCTCTATATAAAAAATAGAAGCTATTCAATCAGAGTAGATTATTCATCTTCTTCGGGATAAATAATCTGGCAATTATTTTTCTCAAACAACTCGAAATATTCCGGCGGAGGCTTAATGTCCGTCACCAGATAGTCTATGTAATCAAAACCGCAGGTCCTGCTGAAATAACGGCTTCCGAATTTTGTGCTGTCACACAGCAGAATCCGGGTCTGGGAGTTTTCCAGCATGGCCAGCTTATAGCGGGACTGATCGACGCTGGCTTCCGTAATCCCGTCGGGGATCAGCCCGGTGCAGGATATGATGGCAAAATCCGCATAAAATTTGGATAATGCCAATATTGTATCGCTCCCGGTGGTACTTCCCATCTGACTCTCCACTTTGCCGGACGGAAAGAAAATATCCCAATCTGTCTGTTGAGACAAAAACTGCGCACAGCTCAAACCATTCGTAACCACCGTAAGCTTCTGCATCTGTGTCAGACTCATAGCCGCGTAGTAAACCGTCGTACTGCAATCCAGAAAAACCGTGCTGTAATCTTTCACTAACACGCTGGCCAAATCACCGATTCTTTTCTTGACTGTGATATTCTTGGTCTGGCGAATAGATGAGGCGGGTTCTGTATTACCACTTTCATATAGAATAGCCCCACCATGCACTCGATGTATCAAATGGTATTTTTCTAATGTAGTTAAATCCCGTCTGATTGTTGCCGGACTGGCATATAATTCCTTACAAAGCTGCTGCACCGTTACAGCCTTTTTTTCCTGAATATACTCCAGTATTTGGCAATATCGTTCTGTCAATACCACTTGATATTCCTCCCATGTATCACTAGAAAGATATTCCTTTTGTCTTCACAAAAAATGTTATATAAATTGTATTAAAATGTCAATGAGTGATCAGTTGGATGACAAAAACTTACAATTAGCGATGAAACAATCAGGTAGGCATCAAGCTTTGATCAATTATTTTTTCAGCTATTCGGCTAACTCCTCCCAGCTTATCATTAGTTTTTCCAATTGCCCTGAGATATCGGTTTTTTCCTTATTTAATAAGATACATTGTTCCACATCCGTATAGATCTCCTCCAAAGTCAGCAGCCGGTCAATCTGTGCGTCCCTGGTTTCCAGCTCTGTGATCTGCTCTTCTATTCTGCGCAGATCATTTTCGCGTTTCCGGATTCTGGCCTGTTCCTCTTTCTGCTGCTGCCAGGTAAGTTTGTTTTCTGATACCGAATATCCGTCATCCTCCATATCGGTTGTGCCTGCATAGATCTGTGTTAACTCATCCCGTTTCGATAGATAATAATCATAGTTACCAATATAATTGACCAGAGTCTGGCCGGTCAAATCCAGAATCCGGGTAGCCGTCTCATTGATAAAATACCGGTCGTGAGAAACATAAAACACCGTGCCGGTATACTGCTTCAAAGCGTTTTCCAGAATTTCCTTGGAAGCGATATCCAAATGGTTGGTGGGCTCATCCAGAATCAGAAAATTGGCCTCGGAGAGCATCAGCTTAGCCAGGGACACCCGGCCCCGCTCCCCGCCGCTCAGATCCCCGATCCTCTTGAATACATCATCTCCGGTAAATAAAAATGCCGCCAGCACATTCCGGATCTGGGTATTATTCAAATCCGGATAGGTATCCGACAATTCCTCGAACAGAGTCTTCTCCATATGCAGAACATGATGTTCCTGATCATAATAACCGATCTGCACATTCGTCCCCAGAATAATATCCCCTTCGTCCGCTGGAAGCAGACCGTTAATAATCTTTAGAATCGTAGTCTTTCCTGTGCCATTATTTCCAATAAGCGCGACCCGTTCTCCCCGCTTGATATCAAAGTGAATCCCACGGAATAACTCAAGAGGAGGGAACGACTTCGAAAGATTCTCCACCGACAGCACGTCATTCCCGCTGGTAATCCTGGGCTCCAGATGTATCCTCATCTGGGCGGTATCCTCCGCCGGTTTTTCCAGCACCTCCATCTTATTCAGAAGCTTCTCCCTGCTTTCCGCTCTGCGGATGGATTTCTCCCGATTAAAAGAACGCAGCTTCGCGATCACATCTTCCTGGTGCTTGCGTTCCCGCTGCTGATTCAGATACTGTTTCACCAGCGCGTCCCGCAGCATCGCCTTCTTCCGGGCAAAATCCGTATAATTTCCCTGATAGACCGTCGCTTTCGTCCGTTCCAGTTCAACCACCTTCGTCACGATCCTGTTCAGAAAATACCGGTCATGGGCTACCAGAATCACGGCCCCCGGATACCCTTTCAGATAAGTCTCAAGCCAGGTGATCGACTGCATATCCAAATGGTTTGTCGGCTCATCCAGCAGCAGGATATCCGGGTTGGACAGCAGAAGCCTTCCTAAAGACACCCGGGTCTTCTGGCCGCCCGAGAGCGTGTCCACCTCTTTATCAAAGTCCTCCTCCCCGAACCCGAGCCCTTTTAAAACCCCTGTGATCTCACTTTTATAAGCATACCCGTTTTTCAACTCAAACTCATGGGTCAGCCTGGTATAAGTCCCCATCAACTCCTCCAGCGCATCCCCCTCCACTGATTTCATATCGATCTCAATCTGCCGGATCCGCTGTTCCATATCCAGGATATCTTGTTTCACCGACAACAATTCCTCATAAATGCTGCGCCCGCTGATCAGCTCCTGATGCTGTGCCAGATACCCAAGGGTTTTTCCCTTCGCCATCACCACTTCCCCGGAATCCGCCGTCAGCTCCCCTACGATAATTTTAAGCAGCGTGGATTTCCCGACCCCATTATTTCCCACGATCGCCGCTTTTTCTTTTTCTTCTATATGAAAAGAAATATCTGAAAGAATCGTTTCCTCTCCAAAAGCCTTATGTATACTCTGGCAAGCTAATATCATACCTACCCAGTCCTTTCGTCCAAACTCTGTATTCCGCACATACAGTTGAAACCATTATAACCTGACGGCCGGTTCCATTCAATAGTTTCTTATATTTGGCGCCGCCAACCAATTCCCAACTTTCCCCAATAAGGTTTGACAATAATTTGGCAGATATTATATAATGGAAGCATGATATGAGCTAGGAGGAAGTACCGTGGAAGAGAAGGAAATTTCAAAGGCGGTTATTCGCAGGCTGCCAAGATATTATCGTTATCTGGGAGAATTGATGGAAAGCGGCGTAGAGCGGATTTCTTCCAATGAACTGAGCGAACGGATGAGGGTGACGGCGTCGCAGATACGCCAGGATTTGAATAATTTCGGTGGGTTTGGCCAGCAGGGATATGGTTATAATGTTAAATATTTATACGATGAGATCGGACGCCTGCTGGGACTGGATAAGAAACATAATGTCATCATTATCGGCGGAGGAAATCTGGGTCAGGCGTTGGCTAATTATCCGGCATTTGAAAAACGGGGATTTATTGTAAAAGGGATCTTTGATATTAATCCGAAGCTGTCCGGCAGGACAGTCCGGGGGATTCCAATTATGCCCATGGAACAGATGGAAGAGTTTATTAAGGAGAATGACATTCAGATAGCGACGCTGACGCTTCCAAAGACGAGCGCTACGGAAGTGGCCGACCGGCTGATTTCTTACGGCGTCCGCGCGATCTGGAATTTTGCACATACGGATCTGAATGTTCCGGAAGGTGTGATGGTGGAGAATGTACATCTCTCCGAGAGCATTATGCGTCTGTCTTATAATCTGACCAGATATGAGGAAGAGCATAAGCAGGAGATAAAGGGGAAGAAATAATTGAAGTATTTATTGAACTCTCAGGAAATGAAATGCTGTGACAACTATACGATTGAAAAAGTAGGGCTGCCCTCCATGGTACTGATGGAAAGGGCAGCTCTAGCTGTAGTTCGGGAGGCCTTGTCCTGCGGCTGTGATCTTAAGCGGGTCCTGGTGGTGTGCGGTACAGGGAATAACGGGGGAGACGGCATGGCAGTGGCCAGACTCCTCCATGAAAAGGGAATACCGGTGGATGTGTATCTGACGGGTCAGGAGGAGAGGTGTTCTGCCCAGGCGGCTGCACAGTTGGGAATTTTACGTGCAATTGGGCTGGAACCGGTAAGCAAAATGCCTTTGTCGGAATATACTATGATAGTGGATGCTATTTTCGGCATCGGACTTACCAGAGAGGTGACAGGTGATTATGCGCAGTGTATCCGGCAGGTGAATGAGTCAGGAGCCTTTGTTCTGTCCGTGGATGTGCCCTCCGGCATTAACGCGGATAACGGCCGTGTGATGGGCGCTGCGGTAAAAGCGGATGCCACGGTGACGTTTGCATATGAGAAGATAGGCCTGCTGCTGTATCCGGGAGCCGGATATGCAGGCAGAGTAACGGTGCAGGATATCGGAATTAACTGCCGGGGACTGGAGAAGCCTCCCCGTGTGTATACGTATGGGAAAGAAGATCTTAAGCGTCTGCCGATGCGGCCGGCGTATTCGAATAAGGGTTCTTTTGGAAAGGTTCTTCTGGTGGGCGGATCGGTCAACATGGCCGGAGCGGCTTATTTCTCAGCAAAGGCTGCGTATCGGACGGGGGCCGGACTGGTACGGATCTATACCGGTGAGACAAACCGCCATATTCTGCAGAATCTGATTCCGGAAGCGGTGCTGACTACTTATAGGGAAGAGGAAGCTTCCCTGGAAGCATTGAAGGAAAGCCTCAGATGGGCCGATGTGGCCGTAGTGGGACCCGGCCTTGGAAGAAGCTTTACCGCGCTGCGGGTTTTGGAATATATAATGAAAAATGCGCAGATACCCCTGATTATTGATGCGGATGGTCTGAACCTGCTGGCCGGGCATCCGGAATGGCTTAAGAACCATAAGCAGCAGGTCATCATAACGCCTCATCTGGGAGAGATGAGCCGGCTGACGGGTAAAGAGATATCGGATATCTCATCAGATCTATTGAATACCGCCGGAGAGTTTGCGGGGGAGAATGGGTTGACCTGTGTTCTGAAAGATGCCAGAACGGTTGTGGCCGCACCGGATCAGAGGCTCTATATCAACCGGACCGGTAATAACGGAATGGCCACCGGCGGATCAGGGGACGTTCTGACTGGGGTGATTGCGGGACTGATTGCCCAGCATATGCAGGTGGAGGAGGCGGCAGCTTTTGGAGTGTTTCTGCATGGATTGGCTGGAGATGCCGCGGCAAAAAAGTGCGGAATGTACAGTCTGATGGCACATGACCTGGTGGATAGCATTTCGGAAATATTAAAACCGCAGTAAATGCGGCACTGGAGGAAACGGATACACCATACCTGAATTTTAGCCGCAGATCATGCGGCACTGGAGGAAATGGATACACCATACCTGAATTAAGCCGCAGATAATGCGGCACTGGAGGAAAGCATGAAAACTTACAGCAGGGTGTTTGCAGAAGTGAACTTGGATGCAGTTGCATATAATATGGAACAGATGCACAGAAATTTATCGCCGGGTACGTCTGTGATTGCCGTTGTGAAAACGGATGGTTATGGTCATGGCGCGGTACCGATCGCCCGCCTGGTGGAAGGATATGACTATGTGTGGGGATTCGCGGTGGCTACCGCGGAGGAAGCCCTGATACTGAGAAATCACGATATTACCAAGCCGATTCTGATTCTGGGCTATGTGTTTCCCGAACATTATCAGGTGCTTCTGGACCAGGGGATTCGGCCGACAGTGTTCCGTATGGACACGGCAGCACAGTTGTCGGAGGAAGCGGTAAAATCCAATGAGCCGATGAAGATTCATGTGAAAGTGGATACGGGGATGAGCCGCATCGGTTTCCCGGATACAAAAGAGAGCATTGAGAAAATAAAGCAGATCGCTGCTATGCCTAATCTGATAATAGAAGGGATTTTTACCCATTTTGCCAGAGCAGATGAAAAAGATAAGGAATCGGTCCTTGAGCAGATCCGTCGGTTTTCAGATTTTACGGAGCAGCTTGAGGAGGCGGGGGTAGCCATACCACTGAAACATTGCTCCAACAGCGCCGGAATTATCGAGCTGCCGGATGCGAATATGGATGCGGTCAGGGCAGGGATTTCTATCTATGGCCTGTATCCTTCCGATGAAGTGGAGAGGAATACGGTGCGGTTAAAACCGGTCTTGTCTCTGTACAGCCGGGTGGTTTATGTGAAGGAACTGCCGGCAGGGGTCGGCATCAGTTACGGTTCCACTTTTGTCACGGAGCGAAGAACTGTGGTGGCCACGATTCCGGTCGGCTACGGTGACGGTTATCCCCGGACCCTGTCCAATAAGGGGGAAGTCCTTATTCGGGGCAGGCGCGCGAAGATTCTGGGAAGAATCTGCATGGACCAGTTCATGGTGGATGTCACTAAGATCGGAGGAGTCACCCCGGGGGACCTGGTGACCATGATCGGGACAGACGGAGGAGAAGAGATCAGCGTAGGGGAGCTGTCCGGGCTCTCGGGCCGGTTTCACTATGAATTCGTGTGCGATCTGGGCAAACGGATTCCCAGAGTGTATAAGGAGCATGGAAGGACTGTGGAGACCAGGGATAATTTTGAGGAATAAAACCGTGTAAGAACATGTCGGCAGAAAAATCACGGATACATAGTATACACGCAAAAGATCAGGCAATACTATAGGAAACGGCCGGATTTGGCCAAAGGCCTATAGGATGATAGGGAAAGAATTAAGCGGAGTGTGAATGTAGTGATTATAAAAAGAGGCGACATATTTTATGCGGATCTGCGGCCGGTAATCGGCAGCGAACAGGGCGGTATCCGCCCCGTATTGATTATACAAAATGACGTTGGAAACAAACACAGCCCCACAGTGATCTGTGCGGCGATTACATCGAAAATGAATAAGCCCAAGCTGCCCACCCATGTGGCGCTGGATGCCCACAAATACGGAGTGGTGAAGGATTCCGTGATCCTGCTGGAACAGCTGCGCACCATCGATAAGAAACGGCTAAAGGATAAGGTATGCCATCTGGATCAGGAAATCCTGGAAAAAGTGGATAAGGCCCTGCTCATCAGTTTGGATTTGGATACATAAGACGGGGACGTACCTTGACGCAGTACAGGCATCATGATATAGTTTAAAAAAATAGTAGCGCTCGAAAAAGCCTCGCTGACTATTTTTCATGCATCGCACGTAAGCGGCTAAAAAGCAGCCGCAAGTGCTCATAGCAAAAAAAATAGTAGCGCTCGAAAAAGATTAAGCCGCAGTAAATGCGGCACTGAATGAAAAGGAGTTTGAGAAAAGAATGGAAGATGGCGGCAGTCCCAGTATAGGGATTCTGGTTTTCCTGGTATTTGTCCTGATCGACGCCCTGTTTTACGGGTTTGGAGCGGCCCTGCAGGCGATTAACAACAAGCAGGTGGAGGAACGGGCCCAGTCAGGTGATAAGAAGGCAATGAAGCTGAAGGCGATGATGGACAACCCGGTACCCTTTATCAATGCGAACCAGTTATCCGTGACATTGATGGCGATTATCATAGGTTTCTATGAAGTCAGGATCTGTTCCATAACGATTTACCGCTGGATGGTTTCCGATGCCTGGCCGGAGCTGACACTGAGAATCCCGCCGGTCGTGCTGGAACGAGGCGTACTGGTAATTATAACGGCTGTATTTGTATACCTTCTGTTAAGTTTCGGGGTCCTGGCTCCGAAGAAAATAGCGGAACGAAAGCCCGAGAGTTTTGCCTATGGGCTGGTAGGTCTGATGAGTGCTGTTACAACCATACTTTATCCGCTTACATATTTGATCACGAAAACTTCGAATTTCTGTGTACGGATTTTTGGGATGGACCCGCATTCGGGACCGGGAGTGACGGAGGACGAGATTATTTCCATGGTGCATGAAGGGCATGAGCAGGGAGTCCTGGAAGCCAGCGAAGCGGAAATGATCACAAATATTGTAGAGTTCGGAGACAAAGAAGCCAAAGATATTATGACCCACCGGAAAAATATCGTGGCCATGGAGAACAGCCAGACCCTGGAGGAAGCTTACCGCTTTGTGGTGGAGCAGAACAAATCCAGATTTCCCGTATATGAAGAGGACATTGATAATATAACAGGAATCCTGCACCTTAAGGATGTCATGGTCTGTTACCAGAAGGAAGAGCAGCGCTGTCTCCCCATCAGCCAGGTGGAAGGCCTGGTCCGCCCGGTGGTGTTTATCCCTGAGACCAGGAATATCGACCTTCTGTTTAAAAGTATGCAGTCCCTGAAAATGCATATGGTAATCGTGGTGGATGAATATGGACAGACCGAAGGTCTGGTAGCCATGGAAGATATCCTGGAAGAAATCGTGGGAAGCATTCTGGATGAATATGATGAGGATGAAGAGCAGATCGAAGAGCAGGCGGACGGTACCTACCGGATGGAGGGAATGACCGAATTGGAGGACATCGAGGACCTGCTGGGGATAGAATTTGCGGAAGAATACGAGACTTTGAACGGCTTTCTGATATCGCTTTTGGAGCGGATACCTAAGGACGGGGAAGCCTTTACCGTGGAATACGGGGGCTATCTCTTCCACGTACTGTCTGTGGAAAATAAGATGATTCAGGAAGTAAGTGTTGAGAAAATTCCGGAGACGGAAACGATTAGGGAAGATGAGTAAATGGATCTGTTAATGGTAATAGAAAAAATGATTTCGCTGTTCCTGATGATATTAATCGGGTATGCGGCGAACAAAGCAGGAATTCTGGACAAAACGGGCAATCAGAGACTATCGGCATTGATACTGAATATCTGCTGCCCGCTGCTGATCGTATCCGCTGTGGCCGGCGGAAATGCAAGCGGCAGCAAATCAGAAGCTTTTATGGTGCTGGGACTGGCATTTCTGCTCTATATTGCTTTGGGAGTCATAAGCCTTATGGTTCCCAGGCTTTTTCATGTAAAAGATAGTCAAAAAGGCCTGTTTCAGTTTATGACCATCTTTCCCAATGTGGGATTCATGGGATTCCCGGTGGCGCAGGTAATATTTGGAACAGAATCTTTGTTCTATGCGTCTATGTTTAACCTGGCCTTTAACCTGCTGGCCTTTACACTGGGAGTCTATCTGATCCAGAAGGATGTATCCGACGGAACGGCTGGTAAAATCAACTGGAAAAAAATCTGTAATATGGGAACCCTGATGGCGGTGCTGGCAATGCTGATCTATCTGCTGGATATAAAGCTGCCGGATGTAATCGCGGATACCTGTTCCATCGTGGGAAATGCCACCACGCCGCTGTCTATGATCGTGATCGGTTCCACCATGGCGGGAATATCACTGAAGTCTGTATTCACGGACGGTAAGGCCTATCTGTTCAGCATCATGAAGGTGATACTCATACCGGGTCTGTTCTGGCTGGTGGGTCATTTGTTTATAGAGAATCCGATCGTGCTGGGGCTTCTGGTCATCATCGCAGGTATGCCCTGTGCCAGCATTACAGCCATGTTCGCCATCGAATATCACAGTGACGCGGATACCGCGTCCAGGTATGTGTTCATGACCACGCTCATGTCCTTCCTGTCCATACCGGTTCTGGCCCTGCTGTTGTCTATGTAGAGAGGGGAATGGCTTCCTCCCGGCATGTAATTGTATCTTGTCATTTAAAACAAAGGATGTTAAAATACAAAATGGATATTTTTGTAGAAAGAAGAGGAGAATAGTTATGTCCGGACATTCGAAATTTGCAAATATCAAACATAAAAAAGAGCGGAATGACGCGGCAAAAGGAAAGGTATTTACGATAATCGGAAGAGAAATTGCCGTTGCGGTCAAAGAGGGCGGAGCAGATCCGGCCAATAACAGCAGATTGCGGGACGTAATAGCCAAGGCGAAAGCCAACAACATGCCCAACGATACCATCGACCGGGGAATAAAAAAGGCGGCCGGAGACGCGAATTCCGTAAATTACGAATATGTCTCCTATGAGGGGTACGGCCCCAGCGGAATCGCGGTGATCGTGGACGCGCTGACCGACAATAAGAACCGTACCGCGGCCAATGTGCGCAGTGCATTTACAAAAGGCAACGGCAATATCGGAACACCCGGCTGCGTGTCTTTTATGTTTGACAAAAAAGGCCAGATCATCATCGACAAAGAAGAGTGTGACATGGAAGCGGATGACATTATGATGACGGCGCTTGACGCGGGGGCGGAAGATTTTTCCGAGGAAGAGGACAGCTATGAAATTATCACTGATCCGGATGATTTCAGCAGTGTACGGGAAAAATTAGAAGAGGCGAAGATTCCGATGGCCAACGCGGAAGTGACCATGATCCCCCAGACATGGGTGGAAACCATCAGCGACGATGACCGGAAATGGTTCCAGAAAACATTGGATCTGCTGGACGAGGATGATGACGTGCAAAACGTATATCACAATCTGGATGAATAGGTTACACCATACCAGAAATTAATTTTACGGAGGAAAGCTCATGGAATTTATCGAAGGAAAATGCCCGAAATGCCAGGGAGTGCTGCAGATTCCCGGGGATCGTGAAAAAATCATCTGTATGTACTGCGGCGAGGAAATCGAGACAGCTGCCGCGGTAAAGCAGGAAGAAACACAAAAACAGGCCGAGTCGGAAAAAAAGAAAAAAGATGAGAGAGCCTATGAGCGGGATTATCAGATGGCCATAGAGGGAGTTCCCAAGATATTATTCAACATGGACCAGCCGTTGGTAAACTTTAAGAAAGGCCTGTATGAGGGGGCTTTCCGGAAGCATTATATGCAGCACATCGTGACACTGGAAGCGATTGAGAGTGTCTATCAGATGGCAGAGGACAAAGACCGTGTGTTAAACGACCTGTCCATGGCTGTGGTGGAGAAAGCGCGCAAAGAGCTGGAGCCCGTCACGAGAAAAGGTCCCCGGGGCCAGAAAATCATGGATTTTAATATGGGGCTGGTTGTTTTTGCCATACCTACCATTCTGGAATATAAAGGGGAGTCCTCCGATCCGCTGGCAGACCGGATTCTGGAACTGTGGAACAAGGAGTTTCCGCAGCATCATGTGGGGAAAGCCACTTTTGCGGATATCAACGGTGGATTCCGCAGAAAATTCTGTTATATCACCACAGCAGTCTGTGAGAGTCTGGGGAAACCCGATGACTGCTATGAATTGACCCTTCTTCGCAATTACAGAGACCAATATCTGGCCAATCAGGACGGCGGGGACGCGATTATCAAAGAGTATTACGATATCGCGCCGACGATCGTCAAGAGGATCAATAAACGCACGGACCGCAGAGAAGTTTATGAAAGTATTTGGGAGCAATATCTGTCTCCCTGCATAAAACTAATAGAAGAAGATAAAAACACAGAGTGCCAGGAGATTTATTCCCAGATGGTAAGAGAATTACAGAAAGAATATCTTTTCTAAGCTGCCCCGTGTGTTTTGACCGAAGGAGGATACAATGAGCAAAGATTATCGATTGGAGACAAAGTGCATCCAGTCTGGATGGAAGCCGAAAAAAGGGGAACCCAGGGTCCTTCCGATCTATCAGAGTACCACATTTAAGTACGACACCACAGAAGAGATGGGAAAGCTGTTTGACCTGGAAGAATCCGGGTATTTCTATACCCGTCTGCAGAACCCCACCAATGATTATGTGGCAGCCAAGATCGCGGATCTGGAAGGCGGAGTGGCAGCGATGCTGACCTCTTCGGGGCAGGCGGCTAATTTCTATGCGGTTGCCAATATCTGTGAGGCCGGTGATCATATCGTATGTTCCAGCACCGTGTACGGCGGGACCTATAACCTGTACGGAGCTACCCTGAAAAAAATGGGCATAGAATGTACCTTTGTAAATCCCGATGCGGATACAGAAGAATTAAACAAGGCTTTCCGCGAAAATACCAAAGCTGTCGTGGCGGAATCGGTAGCGAATCCGGCCCTGGTGGTTCTGGACATTGAGAAATTTGCCGGAATCGCCCATGCCCATGGGGTTCCGTTAATTATCGACAACACGTTCCCCACCCCCGTCAACTGCAGGCCCATCGAATGGGGAGCCGATATCGTAACCCATTCCACCACGAAATACATGGACGGCCATGCCATGTGTGTGGGCGGCTGCATTGTGGACAGCGGGAACTTCGACTGGGAAGCCCACACAGATAAATTCCCGGGACTGACCACGCCGGACCCTACATACCACGGTATCGTTTATACGCAGAAATTCGGCAAGGGCGCTTATATTACCAAAGCCACCGTACAGCTGATGCGTGACCTGGGCTCCATCCAGTCTCCCCAGAATGCTTTCCTTCTGAACGTAGGTCTGGAGACTCTGGCCCTTCGGATGGAACGCCATTGCTATAA
The DNA here is from genome assembly GCF_032380655.1 of Diplocloster hominis. Classification (NCBI taxonomy): domain Bacteria; kingdom Bacillati; phylum Bacillota; class Clostridia; order Lachnospirales; family Lachnospiraceae; genus Diplocloster; species Diplocloster hominis. The sequence goes on from NZ_JAWDIY010000047.1 coordinate 20,702, forward strand.
TGCGGGCAGGGCAGCGGAATACCTGGCTGCTCATGAGAAAATAGATTTTGTCAACTACGCGGGGCTGCCCGGGGACAAATATCATGCACTGGCACAAAAATACATGCCCAAAGGGACCTGCGGTGTCATCTCTTTCGGCCTGAAAGGCGGCAGGGACGCGGCGATCCGGTTTATGGATCACTTACAGCTGGCAGCCATCGTTACCCATGTGGCAGATGCCAGAACCAGCGTGCTTCATCCGGCCAGCCATACACATCGCCAGCTGAACGATGAACAACTGCTGGAAGCCGGCGTGACTCCGGGAATGATCCGGTTCTCCGTTGGAATTGAAAATATTGATGATATCCTGGAAGATTTGGAGCAGGCTTTGGATTTTGCCTGAATTTCAAAGCAATCGGTTAAGCAGTTCCGGGAGCCTCTGAAAACAGCGGGGATGTCGGCTTGTGAGCCGGCATCCCCGCTTGACTCCCTCCGCTATCCGGCCATGTTTGGAGTTTGAGCGGGAAATAAAGCCTGCTGGATGTAAAGCAGTTAATCTGTTAGGATTAGCTGTTTTTTTTATTTGATAGGAAAGGGGATTTGTGTTCCGTTTTGTATGGAGGTATTTGGGGTTATTCCGTGATCTTTAAGAAATCTTCAAAAATTACCCGTATTCTATAACTGCACTCAAAAATGGACCCGGCGGTAAGAGAAGGCTGGTGATAAGCGGCGGGTCTGGAATCTATCGGTTAGAGTATGGATAAAAAGGAGGATGAAAATAATATGGCTTACATTTTAGAAACAAATAATCTATGTAAAACATTCGGAAGGCAGAACGCGGTGGATCACGTGTCTTTGCATGTCCGGGAAAATACGATATACGGATTATTAGGGCCGAATGGGGCGGGAAAATCGACGACGTTAAAGATGATTACAGGGATGCTTCGTCCGTCGGATGGTACGATACAATTCCGCGGACGGGAATGGAGCAGGAAAGATTTGGAACAGATTGGGGCTTTGATCGAAACGCCGCCGCTTTATGAAAACCTTACTGCTGTGGAGAATTTGAAAGTCCGTGCCACATTATTGAATATTCCGGGGCGGAGAATCGATGAGGTGTTGGACATTGTCGAGTTGAAAGATACCGGGCAAAAAAGAGCCGGCCAGTTTTCTATGGGAATGAAACAGCGGTTGGGGATTGCCATTGCTTTGTTAAATAAGCCGAAGTTATTGATTTTGGATGAGCCAACGAACGGATTGGATCCGATCGGGATTCAGGAGCTGCGAAGCCTGATCCGTTCTTTTCCCTCCAATGGCATGACGGTTATTTTATCCAGCCATATCTTGCCGGAAGTACAGCTTATCGCAGATGATATCGGTATTATCTCAGACGGGAGACTGGGGTATGAAGGAGAGATGGATAAGGATGTGAACCTGGAAGAATTATTTATGGATACTGTTCGAAAAACAAAGGAGGGGATATGAAATGTGGAACTATCTGGCTTCTGAAAAATTAAAATATAGACACACGTTTACACGGCAGTTGATATGGATCGCCCCAGCAGTTGTGATCTTGCTGAATGTTCTTTCCCCTGTCTGGTATCAGCAGAATTCGTTTAACTGGTGGTATGTTGTGCTGTATCCGGGGTTTCTGACTTTCCTGTGTATTTTGGTAAATCAAAAGGACGGGGGAAAGCTTAAGTATTTTGCTGTCTATCCGCTGCCTGTGAACCTGGAGAAACTGTGGTATGCGAAGGTTGCCGTGTGTATGGCCTATGCTCTGATGGCAAATGTTTTTCTTATGGTCTGCAATGTTTTGGGAGGATTACTCCTTTCCCGGATTTATGGGATACCGATGACAGTTCCCGTATTGCGTGCGCTTGCAGGAACTATATGCATTGTCCTGGCGAGTGTCTGGAACATACCTCTTTGTTTGTGGCTTTCGAATAAAATAGGGGGATTTGCCACATTGATTGTTCATGTGGGACTTGGTTTTTTATTAGGGGTGTCGGGTGCAGACTCCCATTTCTGGATTTTGTGCCCCTATAGCTGGGCGGCCCGTTTGATGGTTCCGATACTTGGAATTCTGCCAAACGGAGAACCGGCAAACGCAATGGACTTGCCGGTTTCCCCGGTGCTGGCGGGAGCGGCCTTAATCCTTTCTTTGGTTTTGCTGTCTGTACTTTCCATGGCAACGGCAAAATCATTTGCCAGACAGGAGGTTCGATAATGGGAATCCTGATCAGGTGTATCCAGGCGGAGAGCATGAAAAGCAAACGCACGCCGCTTGTTTTTATTCACTTATTGTTTCCGGTCGTGGGGGCTTTGGTATTTGCCGGCTATTTCCGGACCACAGGCAGGCTGGGGATGCAATACGCCAGCGCGTTTTTGGAAGCGGCTGCGATCGCTTTTCCATTTCTTGCCGGAATTACGGTAAGCATTGTGATACAATTAGAAAGCGAAGCAGGACATTTTCAGCTGATGCTGGGGACGATCCGGTCGAGAGCAGCCGTTTATACCGGAAAACTGGTATATCTGTTCCTGCTCGCAGCGGTGTCAACGGCTCTCTGTCTTATTTTGTTCGCTGTATTATACCCGGTGGTGCCAATTTCGTTTTATCGGAAGCCTCTGGGAGTCCTGCTTTTATCTAATTTACCTGTTTATCTGATCTCCCTGTTATGCGGCTTTCGGTTTGGAAAAAGTGTACCTATGGGATTGGGAATTGCCGGAAGTTTGGTATCTGCGCTTATGATGACCGGGTTAGGGGATTCTGTCTGGAAGTTCATACCGTGGGCTTGGGGAATACGGCTGGTTGAGTTTCAGGTTTTAGAATATATCAGTCCCGAACAATTTTCCTATTGGCTTCCTGAATGCGAGACAGGCTTCTTTCTTATGTTGGGGATTACAGTCATTTTATTTGTGTTCAGCCTGATATGGTTTAACCGTTGGGAGGGAAGGAAAGGAAATGAGTAAAAATAAAGAGATCAAAGACAAGGAGGTGTAATGGTTGGCAAACATATTGGCAGTAGACGATGAAGAGATGATCCTGCAGTTATTGAAAAATGCGTTACAAAAAGACGGACATACCGTATCGGTCTATCACTCGGCCGGACAGGTCCCTTTGGACACGGTGAAACACTTTGATTTAATTATATTAGACGTGATGATGCCGGACATAGACGGTTTCTCATTTTGCAGAACGATCCGTGATTACGCAGACTGTCCGGTCCTGTTCCTGACGGCTAAAACAATGGAAAATGATATTACTTATGGATTGGGATTGGGGGCTGACGATTATTTGACAAAACCGTTTCGTGTGGCGGAGCTTTGTGCCCGTGTGAACGCACATTTGCGCCGTGAGAAGCGGGAACGGCATCATTCATTAAACTTTGACCATATCCGGATTGATTTGTCGGCCAAAGAAATCCGGGTTGACGGTCAGCCCCTGGCATTGACAAAAAGCGAGTATTTGATCTGTGAATATCTGGCCAGAAACAAAGGGCAGGTATTTTCGAAAGAACAGATTTACGAAGCCGTTTTCAGCTTTGAAGGGGAAAGCGATAATTCGACCATATCAACTCATGTGAAAAATATAAGGGCAAAGTTCGGCAGGGCGGGAGCTGCGCCGATCGCCACTGTATGGGGTATTGGATACAAATGGGATTAAAGAAAAAAACATCATTACGCAGAGAGTTCTGGAAATTTCTGGTCTGGCTGTTAACCGGCCTGGGAATAGCGGTGGTTGTTCCCTACTGTATTTTAGTTTTAGGGATAAATATGGGGATTGCGACTTTTGCCGATAACAGTGAACGGCAGACAAAGGCCCTGGTTCCTGCCCTGACTGCCACGCCTGATGTCACAGATATTCTATTGCCGGCCGGGACAAACTATCTGCGGCTGGATAAATCTTATGGATTCATTGACACGAATATGAGTGAACAGGAATATAAGAAGGCCATGGACTATGCAAAAACAGGGCAAATGGAAACCGGCGGAAAAACGCAGTTCCTATTCGTGAACCGGGAAGAGGAATACCTCATTCTGCAATACTATATCGGTTCCCAGTTTATAAATCCATGGTTGGATGAACACCTGCCGTCACCGGAGATCATACTGGCTGCTGCAATTATATTTAACTGTTTGATGGTATGCATTTTTTTAACCACCATTTTTTCAAAAATGCTGCGTAAAGAATTAACGCCCCTATTTGAGGCGACAAAAGAAATAGAGCGTCAAAACCTGGATTTCCATATCCGCCAATCAAAAATAACAGAATTTGAGCATGTACTGCAATCCTTTGACAATATGAGGAATAGTCTGAAAAAATCATTAGAGCAGCAGTGGAGAACAGAACAATCCCAGAGAGAACAAATCGCGTCCCTGGCTCATGACTTAAAAACTCCGCTGACGGTCATTCAGGGTAACATAGATTTACTGGATGGAACAAACCTTGATGAAGAGCAGCAGCTGTATACTCATTACGCCATGGAAAGCTCCGAACAAATGAAGAAATATATCAAACTATTGATCGAACTGTCAAAAGCATCGCTGGGATATGAGCTGCATAAAGACAAAGTAGAGCTCCTGCCTTTTTGGGACCATATCCGGTCGCAAGCCGAAATCCTGTGCAAAGAAAATCAATTAACCGTAGTATCCGTAGAACAGGATATAGAGCGGACAATTACTGTTGATGCCATGCTTTTGGAGAGGGCCGTCATGAATTTAATTTTAAACGCTTCAGACTATGGCCCTGAAGATACTTCCATTTATCTGGAAGCCGTTGTAAAAGAGGGAGTTTTCGAGATTAGCGTCACCGACTGCGGCCCAGGCTTCTCAGATGAAGCATTAAGACGCGGGCAGGAACGTTTTTACAGGGGAGACCAAAGCAGAGGTTCAAAATTTCATTACGGAATGGGTTTATACATCGCCGATTCCATCGTGAAACAGCACAACGGCAGACTGATCCTCAAAAATTCCCAAAAGACTCACGGGGCCCAGGCAGTTATAAAGATTCCGCTCATACCAATATAACGAAATTAACAAAAACAAACTAAGCAAAAAACATTAAAAGAACATACAAAGAATATTCAGAAAACATTCTCTGTATAGAAAGATAGAATTTCCATATACTAAACAAAAAAGAACCATGGTAAAAAGTGGTTCTTTTTGTTTAGAATGGGAGGCCCAACATGGGAGAATATCTTAAGGCAAATTGGAACAGCAGAGGAACAGAAAGTATGACAGACCGGGCCGATGGGAATCAAAAGGATGGTCCGTCAAACAACGAGCCGGACAGGCAGAGTGAAAGCCGGGATGAGAAAAAAGACCAGGAATTAAAGAAAGAGCAGGATCAGGAGCAGCTGATCCGGGAAGCGGGACAGATGACTTTGGATGAAAACGCCAAAAACTACAAAATCCATCTGTTAAGCATCATCGGTGAAATAGAAGGGCATGAATGCCTGCCCGCCAACACCAAGACGACCAAATACGAGCATGTGCTGCCCCAGCTGGCGGCCATCGAGGACAGCCAGGAGATCGAAGGACTTTTGGTCATCATTAATACCGTAGGCGGAGATGTGGAAAGCGGCCTGGCGATCGCAGAAATGATCGCGTCTCTGAGTAAACCCTCCGTATCCCTGGTTCTCGGAGGCAGCCACTCTATAGGAGTCCCTTTAGCAGTAGCCACCGAATACTCCTTCATTGTCCCCACCGGAACCATGATCATACATCCGGTCCGTATGACCGGAATGGTAATCGGAGTCCCACAGACCTACGATTATTTTAAAAAGATCCAGGACCGCATCGTAGGTTTCATCGCCTCTCACTGCAATACCACAGAAGAGCGGCTGGAACAGCTCATGATGGAAACCGGAATCCTCACCAAGGATGTGGGAACTATCCTGGTAGGTCCCCAGACCGTAGATGAGGGTATCATTAACGAAGTCGGTGGAATCAAGGAAGCGATGGGAAAATTATATGCCATGATTGAAGAGAGGCGGGGAGTTGACTAAGGGCCGGGATGAGAGGGAAAGTGCGGGGCCGGGCAAAACCGGGCGGGAACTTTCCCTCCATCCCTGCGTTACGAAAGGCCCTTTATCTTGTTCAGCAGGATTTGGGATGTCATAACTATACCGGCCTTTGTTTACCTTACCCTCATGATAAGTTAGTAATGAAAAGGAACTTTGACTTTACTATACAGAAAGCGCAGTATAGAAAGCAAACATTTGACATTACCATACAGGAATACTAGAATAATAGAATAATTAAAAATAATTCTATAACTATATAATATTTATAGTTCATAATTATATTTCATAACTATAGTTCATATTTATAGTCCAGCTATCCAAAAAGTGATCCAGGCAATACAGTAATTATGAGGTGTTTAAATGAGAAAAATATATATTGATAAGACGGAAGAAGTAAGCTGCACAGCGGTCTACATAAAAGACACGGAGATAATACAAGCTGGAACCACCATTTATTCCATGCCGGTCAAGGAGAAAAACGCGGAATATCAAAAATTCGCCGACGAATACGACATACACTTTATATTTGAAGACGGTCTGCCAGAGATAGATTTCTACACAATCCCGCGTGTTGATATCATGGCAGTGGACAGCTGCGGAGGATACATAGGAACAATTGGAGAAATCTGTGATTTAGAAAGCGATGCACCCATATGCTACATTGACCAAAACAGGAACTGCCACTTAATCGCTAAAAACGGTAAAAACTTTCTAAAAACAGCAGATTCATGGAAAACACAATTAAAGCCATACAATGAGGTAATATTCTACCATTCAAAAGAAGAAGCAAAAAAGAACCATGAATTTTTAGATATGAGTACGATAACTACAGTGGAAACCGACGATTCCCACAAAATTCCCACATAAACCCAATCCCCTAACACAAATAAAATCTAAAAAACATAACTACTATACAACACCCGCGCAACGGGCCCATTGAAAACAAGTTAGTCATAAAGCAGGGATGGGAGGGAACGGGCGTACCCGAACGGAGCCAGGCGGGAAAACTCGTGGGGACAAATCACTTGAGGCCGGGCCTTAGAACGGCTTACGCAGAAGGCAGGAGAACCTCGCAGGGCCTGGAACACTGTCCGAGCCGTCCTTTGGCGAGTTTGTTCCAGGCCCTGCCAATAAGAGGTTCTCCTGCTTTCGGAGTTAGCCGTTCTTAGGCCCGGCCGAAGTGATTTGTCCCCACGAGTTTTCCCGCCTGTCTCCGTTCGGGTACGCCCGTTCCCTCCCATCCCGGCCCTTAGTCACCTCCCCCAAAGCCCCATCCCAAGCCCACCCCAAGAGGATCACAAGGAGAGCCACGGAAATTAGCACAGTAAATTATTCCGTGACAGCCGCCCCGTTCGATGCTATAATTAATACATATGCGAAAGTGAAGGTACACAGGAGGAGAGAACATGACATTATGGCAGTCACTGCTTATGGGCCTGGTCCAGGGATTGACGGAATTCCTGCCCGTCAGCAGTTCCGGTCATCTGGCCATCTTGAAAAACTTACTGGGATTAAAGTTGGAAACAGGGTTGTTGTTCGATGTCATTTTACATCTGGGCACCCTTCTCGCCGTATTTATCGCGTTTTTCAGGGATATCCGGAAATTGATCGTGGAGGGCTGCGGCATCGTGGCCGACCTGGTGAGGAACCTGATCATTTTCTTTAAAAAAATCGGCGGAGCCAACCACAGTTACATACGGGTCGTGCGGACGAATTACCGGAAATTTGTAATACTGGTGATCGTGGCCACGATTCCGACAGGAGTCATCGGTTATGTGTCGCGGGACTTAGTGGAGATCGTCGGAGCTGGGCTTTTGGTGCCTGGTATCTGTCTGATGATTACCGGGGTACTGCTTTTGATTGCCGATGCCACCGGTGGCGGAAGAAAAGTACCGAAGGACGTAAGCTATACGAATGGGTTCTTAATCGGAATCTGCCAGGGAATTGCGGTGCTGCCCGGGATCTCACGGTCAGGGACCACGATTTCGGCGTGCCTGCTGAGTGGATTTGACCGGAAGTTCGCGGTGAAGTTCTCATTTATCATGTCCATTCCGGCGATCTTAGGCGCTGCCGTGCTGGAATTAAAAGATCTGGATAAAACCATGTTCCAGTCACAGGAGATCATCAACTATGCGGTAGGAGCGCTTGTGGCTGCTGTGGTGGGATACATCTGCATAAAGACCATGCTGGTCGTGGTCCGGAATAAAAAATTTAAGTACTTCTCCATTTACTGCTTTGCGGTAGGACTGCTGGCAGTGGTTGGAGCCCGTTTTATAGTATAGGAGGAACCTGACAATGGCTTCACAATCGAGTAGAAAGCGCAGCACGACGCGGTCGAAAGCAAATACGAAAAAGAAACGTGCTGCGAAACGACGGAATAAAAATAGCCCGATCGGAATGGAAGTGGCCGTTTTATTTTCTCTGGCGGTTGCCATATTTCTAATGATAAGCAATTTTGGAGTGGGCGGTTTTGTTGGTAAGACAGTCAGCTCCTTTTTCTTCGGATTATTCGGCTGGATGGAGTATATATTTCCGGTCATTCTGTTTTTAGTGATCGCATTCTGTATTTCCAACAAGGACAACGGTATCGCAAAGTTAAAGGCGGGAGCGGGAGTACTGCTGTTCCTGCTTTTATGCGCATTTATTCAGCAGGTGGCCGTAGGCTATTCCAAGGATACGCCCTTTCAGGAGATATACCGGCATGCGTCTGAGCGGGCGGCCTCGGGAGGGCTTACGGGCGGACTGATTGTAAATCTGTTAAGCCCCGCACTGGGTACCGCAGGCGTCTATATTTTCCTGGTCATCTTAATGATCATCTGCCTGGTGGTCATCACCGAGCGCTCTTTCCTGGGCGGTGTTAAAAAAGGCGGAAAGAAGGTCTACGATTCCGCGAAGGAGGATGTGGCCCGCAGGAAGGAACGCGCCGCTGAAAAACGCGAAGAGCGGGAGAAGCGGATGGATAAAAAGGTATCCGGAGTTTCTTTGAATACAAAGATAGACAAGAAGGAACAAAAAAAGCAAAAGGAAGAAAGCGCGTTAAAAGAGCTGACCATGGAGGATGTCAAAGAGGCAGAGCTGCTGGATCAGTTTGATTTTCATATTTTTGAGCAGGAGCAGATGCCGATACCGGACATGGAGCCGGAACCGGTGGTATTCCCGGAGGTAGCGGCTGAGCTTCAGGAAGAGTTAGAGCAGATACCGGCCGGAACTGTGAAGAGTCCTGATCAAAGAGCCGGGGAGCATGTCGAAGAGGTGCCGGATTCTCAGAGCTATCCGCATAATCAATCCCGCAGCCCAATCCGGAACCAGCCGCTGACACAGTCTGGGAAGGCAGACGGGGGGATTCAGGAAGAAAATGTAGCAATGCAGACGGAGAAGGAACTGGCACAGGCGTCGGCGGTGTTCAAGGTAGAATATGTGTATCCGCCCTTCCGGCTGTTGAAGAAGGGGAACGGGGGCAGATTCGGCGACTCCGAACGGATGCTCAAAGAGACAGCTTTAAAACTGCAGCAGACGCTGCATAATTTTGGTGTAAATGTGACGGTGACGAATGTCAGCTGCGGACCGGCAGTTACCAGATATGAGCTTCAGCCGGAGCAGGGGGTAAAGGTCAGCCGGATCGTAAATCTGGCGGATGATATTAAGTTAAACCTTGCGGCGGCGGATATCCGGATCGAAGCGCCGATTCCCGGAAAAGCGGCGGTGGGGATCGAAGTTCCGAATAAAGAAAACAATCCTGTCATGTTGCGGGATCTGCTGGAAACCGATGAGTTTCAGAAACATCCCTCCAAAATCGCTTTCGCGGTCGGAAAGGATATCTCCGGACAGACAGTGGTTACAGACATTGCCAAAATGCCCCATCTGCTGATCGCCGGTGCCACTGGTTCCGGTAAATCAGTGTGTATCAATACGCTGATCATGAGTATTCTCTATAAAGCAGGGCCTGAAGATGTAAAACTGATCATGATCGATCCGAAGGTGGTGGAGTTAAGCGTCTACAATGGTATTCCCCACCTGTTCATACCGGTGGTTACCGATCCGAAAAAGGCTGCGGGCGCGCTGCACTGGGCGGTGGCGGAGATGGAAGACAGGTATCAGAAATTCGCTGAACGTAACGTCCGGGATATCAAGGGGTATAACGCGAAGATCGCGTCCATCGAAGACATCGAGGATGAAAACAAACCGCAGAAACTGCCGCAGATCGTGATTATCGTGGACGAGCTGGCGGATCTGATGATGGTCTCTCCCGGTGAGGTGGAGGAATCCATCTGCCGTCTGGCCCAGTTGGCGCGGGCGGCCGGCCTGCATCTGATCCTGGCGACCCAGCGGCCCAGTGTGAATGTCATCACAGGTCTGATTAAGGCAAACATGCCTTCCAGGATCGCATTTTCCGTGACTTCCGGTGTAGACTCCAGAACCATTATCGATATGAACGGAGCGGAAAAACTGTTGGGGAAAGGGGACATGCTCTTTTATCCCACCGGATATCAGAAACCCATACGGGTGCAGGGGGCCTTCGTATCCGACCGGGAAGTGGGAGATGTGGTGGAATTCCTTAAAAAGCAAAATACCGCTGCGGCCTACGATCCCAGCATAGAGAGCCGGATCAACAGCGCGGTGTCCGGCGGCGGAGGAAGCGGTGCGGCACAGGACACAGGCAGCGCGCGGGATGTATATTTTGAGGAGGCCGGTAAATTTATCATAGACAAAGACAAAGCATCTATCGGGATGCTGCAAAGACAGTTCAAAATCGGTTTCAACCGTGCGGCCAGGATTATGGACCAGCTGGCGGAAGCCGGGGTAGTCGGGGAGGAAGAAGGCACTAAGCCCCGAAAGATCCTCATGTCGATGGAAGAATTTGCAAATTACATAGAAGAATATGTTTAACTCATGGAAAATGATGTCAAAGGAGGCAGTAAGTTATGAAAACGGATATTCAGATTGCGCAGGAAGCCAGTATGGAGCCCATTCAGAAGGTGGCCGCCGCACTGGGAATCGAAGAAGAGGACCTGGAATTTTATGGGAAGTACAAGGCGAAGATCTCGGATGAACTATGGGAAAAGGTGAAAGACCGGCCCGACGGAAAACTGATTCTGGTGACTGCGATCAATCCCACATCTGCCGGCGAGGGAAAGACCACCACCACAGTGGGATTGGGCGAGGCCTTCGGGCGGTTGGGAAAGAAAGCGGTGATTGCCCTTAGAGAGCCCTCTCTTGGGCCCTGCTTTGGCATCAAGGGAGGCGCGGCCGGCGGCGGATATGCCCAGGTAGTGCCTATGGAGGATCTGAACCTCCACTTTACCGGAGATTTCCACGCCATCACTTCCGCGAATAATCTGCTGGCCGCTTTGCTGGACAATCATATCCAGCAGGGGAATGCGCTGGGAATCGATACTAGACAGGTGGTATGGAAACGCTGTCTGGATATGAATGACAGGGTCCTGAGAAACGTGGTCGTGGGACTGGGCAGCAAAGGGGACGGCGTAGTCAGGGAAGACCATTTTGTCATCACCGTGGCGTCCGAAATCATGGCTGTGCTGTGCCTCTCCAATGATATGGAGGATCTGAAACGGCGTCTGGGGCGTATGATCGTCGCCTATACAAGAGAGGGAAAACCGGTAACCGCTGAGGAACTTCATGCCACCGGAGCCATGGCCGCTCTCCTGAAGGACGCGCTGAAACCGAATCTGATCCAGACCCTGGAGCATACACCGGCTCTGGTCCATGGAGGGCCGTTTGCGAACATCGCCCATGGATGCAACAGTGTGAGAGCCACAAAGACAGCGTTGAAGCTGGCGGATTATGTCGTCACGGAGGCGGGCTTCGGCGCGGACCTGGGTGCGGAGAAATTCTTTGACATCAAATGCAGGAAAGCGGGACTTAAGCCGGATGCCGTCGTGCTGGTGGCAACGGTACGCGCATTAAAATATAACGGGGGTGTCCCCAAGGATCAGCTGAGCCATGAAAATCTGGAGGCCCTGGAAAAAGGTATCGTCAATCTGGAGAAACATATAGAAAATCTACAAAAGTATGGCGTTCCGGTTGTCGTAACCCTGAATTCCTTTCTCACCGATACAAAAGCGGAAATCGATTTTGTAGAAAAATTCTGTAAAGACAGAGGCTGCGAATTCGCCATCTCCGAGGTATGGGAAAAAGGAGGAGAAGGCGGTATTGCGCTTGCGGAAAAGGTTTTGGAAACCCTGTCTGCAAAAGAAAGCCATTTCCGGGTGCTGTATGATGACCAGCAGCCTTTGGCGGCAAAGATCGAGACGATAGCCAAAGCGATCTACGGCGCTGACGGCGTGGTATTCTCCGCTGCGGTGTCAAAAGAGCTGAAGCATCTGACGGAGCTGGGCTTTGGAAATCTTCCAGTCTGTATGGCGAAGACCCAGTATTCCCTGTCGGATGACGCTGCCTTGTTAGGAAGGCCGGAAAACTTCACAGTCAATGTGAGGGAAGTATATATATCAGCGGGTGCCGGATTTGTGGTAGCGATTACCGGGGCGATCATGACGATGCCCGGGCTTCCGAAAAAACCGGCTGCAGACAGCATTGACGTGGATGAAAGCGGAAAAATAACAGGTTTATTCTAGGAGAAAAAGGAGTGAATGGGAATGGCACGAATGATAGACGGAAAGATGATCTCCCAGCAGATCAAGGATGAGTGTAAAGAAGAGGTGGCGGTTTTAAAAGAGCAGGGGAAGAGCATCTGCCTTGCCGTAGTGCAGGTGGGCGCCGACCCGGCCTCCTCCATCTATGTGAATAACAAGAAAAAAGCATGCGCCTATATCGGAATCGAGTCACTATCTTACGAACTGCCGGAAGAGACCACGCAGGAAGAACTGCTGTCCTTAGTAGAGAAGCTCAACCAGCAGAATGATGTGAACGGAATCCTGGTACAGCTGCCGCTGCCGGCACACATTGATGAAGATAAAGTGATTCGGACCATCTCACCTCTAAAGGATGTGGACGGTTTTCATCCGGCCAGTGTCGGTGCCATGTGCATCGGCCAGCCCGGATTTTTGTCCTGCACACCGGCCGGTATTATCCAGCTGCTGAAGCGCTCTGGCGTGGAGATCGCAGGCAAGGAGTGCGTGGTGATCGGGCGAAGCAATATCGTCGGGAAGCCTATGGCTTTACTGCTCCTTCGGGAAAATGGGACGGTCACGGTCTGTCATTCAAAGACCAGAAATTTAAAAGAGGTGGCAAAGCGCGCGGATATACTGATCGCGGCCATAGGAAAACCCAGAATGATCAATCATGAATATATCAAAGAAGGAGCCGTAGTCATTGACGTTGGCATACACAGGGAAAATGGTAAAATGTGCGGGGATGTGGACTTTGCCGATGTGGTGGACCATGTCAGCGCGATCACCCCTGTTCCGGGAGGCGTAGGGCCGATGACGATCGCCATGCTGATGCGTAATTGCGTAGAATCAGCGAAAAGATAGAAGGAACAGGCGGAAATGACCATGCTTTGTAAAAAATGCGGGGCTAAGCTGAAAGAGGGACATGTGTACTGCGAGAAGTGCGGGGAACCTGTGCAGATCGTACCGGATTTTAATCCGCTGGATGAAGCAGTACTGGAAAATGTGGCCGGTATGATGAACCCGGAGGAAAAACCGGCCTCAGACCGGAAAACTATACAGGAGAAACCTGTACATACCCATTCGCAGCCACAGGCCAAAACGCTGACCCTGCGAAGAAAATTATGGATCCTGGGAATATCAGTGACGTTACTGATTACAGGAGGTGTGGCAGGTTTTCTCACCTACAGGAGTAATTCCTATACCTATCAATTCCAGAAGGCGCAGGAATACAGGGAGAGACAGCAGGCCGGCAGGGCGGTCGAATATCTGGAAAAGGCGATGGAACTAAAGCCTGAGGATCCGGCGGCTTATGAGGCGCTGGTTGAGATTTATACGGAGCAGCACGAAGATGAGAAGGCAGTTGTTGTGCTGGAGCATATGATAGAACAGGGCCTGGCAACGGTGGAGGAATACGAGGAGCTCATTGGGTTTTATAAAAAGGATGGACGAATGAGTGATATTCCCGATCTGATCCTAAGCTGTACGGACCAGAATATCAGGAAAGAGCTTTCCATCTACATGGTGCCCGCTCCTGACGCCGATCTGGCCCCCGGGATCTATTACAAGAATGTGGAGATTGAACTGCTGGCGGACAAAGGAGAGATCTATTATACCTTCGACGGCTCGCAGCCCACCCACAAAAGCCATCTGTATATAAGACCCATCATGCTGCGGGAAGGGAAAAATACCATCCGGGCGGTGGCAGTCAGTGAGGACGGCTATTACAGCCAGGATATTACACTGGAATATGAGATAAAACTGGATCAGTAAAGAATTCCGTCGTGGAAACAGAAACTCCGGGCCGATATATCGGATGTAAAAGGGGCTGTCGGGAAATAAAATTAGCATACCAGATAATTGCTGTGAAACCTGCAATTATGTTCCATATCTGATATGACTGATTCATTTCCTGACAGCCCTTTTTCTTAGCTTCTTATGCTGGTCTTAAAATTTATGTACTACTCGTGAATAAATTCGATCAGATCCACATCCATTTTACCTATTCTGGCCAGAGAATAGACATCCAATCCCTGCTCCTCCAGTTTCTGCCTTCCGGGCTGGAAGGATTTCTCGATCAGGATGCCGATACCGGCGATCGTAGCATGCGCTTTGCGGATTAACCGAACCGCGCCTGTGGCGGCTTCCCCGTTAGCCAGAAAATCATCCACGATTAGAATGTGGTCATTTTCTGATATGTAATTCTTGGCCATGGTCAGCTCGTAATCCACTCCCTTGGTAAAAGAGGTGACTTGTGTCTGCCATACATCGGTTTTCAGGGTCTTGGAAACCTGTTTCTTCAGGATTACCATGGGAACCCCTAATTCCTGAGCAGTGTAGACCGCCGGAGCAATACCGGAACTTTCAATAGTGAATACTTTGGTAACACCTTGTCCGCGAAAATGATCCGCCATATCCTTTCCCATTTCATACATCAACTGCGGGTCGACCTGATGATTAATAAAGCTGTCCACTTTCAGTATTGATTCATTTAACGCGTGTCCTTCTGCCAGAATTTTTTCTTCCAGTAATTTCACGATTTTCACCTCTTAATTTAATGTTGTTTTCATCATATCACAGATTATATAAAAAAGGAATCCATAAGAATATGATCCGAATCAGGAAAAATATTTCTCCTTAATCACCGATACCGGCATGTCCTGCCCAGTCCAGATCCGAAACGCCTCCGCCCCCTGGTACAGCAGCATATACAAGCCATTAAAGACCTGACATCCGCGCTCCTTGGCCATCTTAAGCAGCCTGGTCTCCCTGGGATTATAGATCACATCCGAGACGATCAGATCCGGCCGCAGCATTCCGGAATCCGGGATAATGCAGCCATCCACATGAGGACTCATTCCAACCGACGTGCCGTTAGTCAGGATCGCGCTATCCGCGATACTATTTTTAAGCATCCGGTCATCCGGCAGCTCATACAGCGCAGCCCTGCAGGACGTCTGGGTATTCAGCTTATCGATCAGATTCTGTGCACGGGGCCAGAACTGATCCTTAATACTGAACAGATCGATCTGTACCACGCCGTCCAGTGCTGCCTGCACGCAGACCGCGGTAGCCGCGCCGCCGGCGCCCAGCAGAGTCATCTTTTTTCCTATAATATCATGACCGGCATCTTTTACCGCACACATATACCCCACACCGTCCGTATTATGCCCGGTAAGTACCCCATTGTCATTGACAACCGTATTCACTGCGCCGATCATCTGCGCCGCAGGGGAAAGCCGGTCCGCCAGTTCGCACATCCGGTTTTTATCCGGCATCGTCAGATTAAAGCCCCTGACATTCAAAACCCTCAGGCCTTCCACTGCGGTTTTCAAGTCCTCACAGCCCACATCGAATGCCAGATAAACATAGTCCAGTCCCAGCCGCGCAAACGATTCGTTATGCATCATGGGAGAAATACTATGGGCAACCGGGCTGCCCAATAAGCCGGTTAACCGGGTATGCCCGGTAATCTGTTTTTCCATGTTTCCCACTCCTTTTCCAGAATTATATCCATCTTAACCAAATCCTATCTTTATGTCAATGGGGAGATACTAAGGGCTGCTGAGGGCTGCTGTTGAGGGCCGGAGTGTGCAGGAGCAAGGAGGACTTCCGGGAAGGGGGAACAAAAGGAACGGGTGCCGAATCGCTTCGTCCGTGTCTAAGAACGGGTAACTCCGAAGAGGACGAAACCTCTTATTAGCAGGACCCGGGGCAAACTCGCCAAAAAGCGGCTCAAACAGTGCCCCGGGGGTTCTTTCTGAGAGTTGGGTATAGCCTGGTAGCCGGAATGCCCGCAACCGGCTTAATGTATAAGTATGCGGGCATTCCGGCTACCA
>NZ_JAWDIY010000048.1:0-33515 GCF_032380655.1 Diplocloster hominis
TATCATCATGTACAATTCCCCTCTTTCTCATTCCCTCATAGAAACTTTATGTTTCTTTAAGAAATTTTCTTTTTATTTTAGAAAACCGACATACTTTCAACACAATTACCCATTATAATAAGTTTCAGATAGTTGATTCACACACTCACTATCTCCCCCCCTCATAAAAAAATGGCGGATGTGCGAAAGCACATCCGTCGCCTATTTCCGGCAAAATTCCAGAGCCCTTATCCCCCTCAGACGATCCGAAAACTAAATTACATCTGGCAAATTTCACAATTCATATTTTGATTTCCTATGCAAATAAGCCCTGATTTATTGTTTTAAGTCCTCATATCAGACTTTAAAAGCTTCAGATATCACGATTTTATCTGAAATATTTGTCCAATATTTTTGAAGCCTGCGTTCAGGTTTTCGAACTCCGCAGAAACATCCATTTTCTAGACCATACCTGCCGAATGTTCACCAAAGCAGGGAGGAACCCTGGGGGGCGGGAGGCGTATTCCTGTTTTGGGAGGCGGGCCGGGCAGCTGTCCTTTGGCCGGCATAGGGCGGCTGTGCTGCTGCTTAGTGAAATCCAACCGGCAGACTCAGGATGCCCGGCGGACTTCACGTCCGACGGGCAAGGGCCTCTGAACCGGGAACGCATCAAGCGTTCCTGGTGAATAGGCCCGATTCCTGAGTCTGCCGGTTGGATTTCACTTAGCAGCAGCCAGCGCACAGCCCGTCGCCGGCCAAAGGACAGCTGCCCGGCCCGCCACCCAAAACAGGAGTACGCCTCCCGCCCCCCAGGGTTCCTCCCGGTCCTCCAGCCGCCCATCCGCAGATAATTCCTTGGAAAAACACACATCCTATGCTATAATGTCGGCAGCATCAAAAAACAGAAAGGAATGGTGAGAATGGACGGCAACAAACGAAGGACACAGATCATTGAACTGCTCTCCTCAGCGGAGGCCCCCCTCCCCGGTGCCGCACTGGCCAGAAAACTGGGGGTCAGCCGGCAGGTAATCGTGCAGGATATCGCGCTGCTCCGCGCCACAAATAAAGACATCCTGTCAACAGCCAGGGGATACCTGCTGTATCAGCAGGAAAATACCAAAGCAAACCGCTGTTTTCTCGTATCCCACACGACGGATCAGATCGAAGATGAATTAAACACCATTGTGGATCTGGGAGGCAAAGTCCTGGATGTGATTGTTACTCATCCGATCTATGGTATCATCAACGTGGATCTGCTGATTTCCAATCGCCGGGAGGTCGCAGAATTCGTGGAAAAAATTCGGACCAACCGGACAAAGCCTTTAAAAGAGCTGACAAACGATGTCCATTACCACACCGTAGAGGCGGATAACGAATCTGTTCTGGATCAGATCCAAAATGCTCTGGCCTTAAAAAAATACTTGCACCCTTCTTCGTAGTGTGGTATTTTTATGCAATGAGGTGACAAGACACCTGTGTTTACATTTATAACGCAACTGAATGACTTATCCTTACACCTGTTATCACAATTTAATTATGAGAGGGATTTATGATGGAAAAGCTAAAGAAAATCTGTAACCGAATCTTTATTGAAGGGCTGTCGGGTATGGCGCAGGGACTATTTGCCACTTTATTAGTGGGAACCATACTGGAACAGATCGGAACTTTCATAGGAGGCAGCATCGGCACTTACATAATCGTAGTCGCTACCGTGGCGAAGAAGTTAACCGGTGCCGGCATCGGTATCGGTGTAGCCAGCAAGTTTAAACAGCCGCCGTTAGTCACCGTCTCCGCCGGAGTAGCCGGTATGATCGGCGCCTATGCCAAACAGATTATGGCGGGCTCCCTGCTGGTAGAGGGTACCTTCACGCTGGCCGGTGTGGGAGAACCGCTCGGTTCCTTCGTTGCCGCTTATCTGGCTGTCGAGGTCGCCGGTCTGGTCGCGAACAAAACAAAAGTAGATATTCTGGTCACTCCCGTTACCACCATAGCGGTTGGTTCCATCGTCGGGCTGTCGATCGGCGTACCGATCGCGGCATTTATGACCAAGGTAGGGGAGCTGATTAATTGGGGAGCCATGCAGCAGCCGTTCCTGGCCGGTATCATCGTATCCGTACTGATGGGGATCGCGCTTACCCTGCCGATCAGCTCGGCCGCCATCGGCGTATCGCTGGGTCTTAGCGGGATCGCGGCGGGCGCCGCGGCTATCGGCTGCAGCGCCAATATGATCGGATTTGCAGTCGCCAGTTTCCGCGAGAACAAGATCGGCGGACTGGTCGCCCAGGGTCTTGGAACTTCCATGCTGCAAATGCCGAATATCCTGCGCAAACCGCTGATCTGGCTTCCGGCGATCATCTCCAGTGCGATCCTTGGCCCTGTCTCCACCTGTCTGTTACAGATGACCAATAATCCCACCGGCTCTGGTATGGGAACCTGCGGATTCGTGGGGCAGATCATGGGATATCAGACTATGGTACAGGAAGGTGTCAGCAGCGGTATGGCCCTGCTCCAGATCGGAGTTATGCATTTCCTGGCACCGGCCCTTCTGGCTCTGCTGATTTCCGAAATCATGCGTAAAATGAATTGGATCAAGGCCGGAGATATGAAGCTGGATATCTAAGTAACATCAAAAAGAGTTTCGCTTGCGAAACTCTCCGCCTACGGCGGGCCGCGTAAGCGGCATCTTCCTTTCCGCCGTAGTGCGATCCCCGCGGAGCGTTTTTTATTTCATAGGAGCACTTTCAAAGAGAGGCCCTGGTGCAAGGCCTCTCTGGTCCTCCGCAATGAAATTTCTATGCAATTCCCTGCTGATCTTCCTCTTCTCTTTGAGGGATGATTTCTTTTTTTACTATATCTGTTACCTGATTGACACTCAATCCGGTCAGTTCCATAAAGTCACAGAGCTCATTCAGCTCTTTCTCTCTTTTTTCCCGCAGAAGAGCCGCATATTCCTGGTTTAAATCCACCAGCTTACCCTTTTCCCTGTTGACTACCGCTTTTTGTTTTTCGATTGCCTCCTGCATCAGTGCGATTCGCTCTTCGACCGGTTTTTTCGTTCTGGCCATAATATTCCTCCTTCTGAAATATGCATTATTACATATTATAGTACGAGCCCTAGTAAAATATTCCAACTTCCTGTCCCATTCGTAAAGATTACAGGATACCAAATATTTCCACACAGTGATATAATATTTATATTATCCGGGCTCGATAACCGCAGTAAGTGCTCATATCAAAAAAGGAGTAATCATATGGAGAAATCTAAAGTTTATTTTACAAACATGCGTACCGGAATGAACGTGAATCTTCAGGAAAAACTGGCGCGTCTGATCAAAAAGGCCGGCATCGGTACCATCGATTTTAACCAGAAATACGCCGCTGTAAAAATGCATTTTGGCGAACCGGGCAACCTGGCTTACTTAAGGCCCAATTATGCAAAAACCGTAGTTGATGTAATCCGGGAACTGGGGGGGAAACCCTTTCTGACCGACTGCAATACGCTCTATGTGGGCGGCCGCAAAAACGCGCTGGACCAT
Source organism: Diplocloster hominis (assembly GCF_032380655.1). Classification (NCBI taxonomy): domain Bacteria; kingdom Bacillati; phylum Bacillota; class Clostridia; order Lachnospirales; family Lachnospiraceae; genus Diplocloster; species Diplocloster hominis. Next base: position 3,516 of record NZ_JAWDIY010000048.1, read on the forward strand.
ATAGACAGTGCCTACACAAACGGCTTTTCCCCATTTTCCACCGGATGCCATATCCTGATCGGAGACGGGCTGAAGGGCACCGACGATGTCCTGGTTCCCGTAGCCGGCGGCGAGTATGTGACAGAAGCTAAAATCGGCCGTGCTATTATGGACGCGGATATCTTCATTTCTCTGACACACTTTAAAGGTCATGAGCTTACCGGTTTCGGCGGTACTCTGAAAAATATTGGCATGGGCTGCGGTTCCCGGGCCGGCAAGATGGAAATGCACAGCGCGGGCAAGCCATTCGTGGATCAGGAGCTGTGTGTCGGCTGCGGCTCCTGCCGCAAGGTCTGTGCCCAGGATGCCATCACCATCTCATCCAAAAAAGCTTCCATCGATCAGAACAAATGTGCTGGCTGCGGCCGCTGCATTGGCGTCTGTCCCCGTGACGCGGTAAATCCCGCCTCCGATGAATCCGAGGATATTCTGAACCGGAAGATTGCCGAATACACCAAGGCGGTTTTATCAGACAGACCGAATTTCCATATCAGTCTGGTTGTGGATGTGGCTCCCTTCTGCGACTGCCATCCGGAAAATGATCTGGCAATCGTTCCTGATATCGGTATGTTCGCCTCCTTTGATCCGGTGGCTCTGGATGTGGCCTGTGCGGATGCGGTGAATGCGCAGCCGGTCATCAAAGGCAGCCTTCTGGCAGAATGTGATCATGAAGGGCACGATCATTTTGGCGCCGTCAGCCCCAACACGGATTGGCACGTGGCCATTTCGCATGCGGTAAAGCTGGGGATCGGTCAGGATACCTATGAGCTGATCGAAGTTTAAGCGGAACTTAATTTTGGGCTGATTCATCTGGGGGTAAACAATTCCCACCAAAAGTACAAAGCTACACAGTATAAGCCATTTACACCCCGTCTTGCTTCTAATTATAATGGAAACACCATTTAGCCGTTATAAAAAGAAGAAAGAAAGGATGTTAGCTATGAAGTACCGAGGAGAAAATACACGTGAAATATCATTTCCCTTAGGCGGTATCGGCACCGGCTGCATCGGCCTGGCCGGAAACGGAAGTCTGGTGGATGTGGAAATCAGGAACCGCCCCAACAAGAATACCACCGCCGACTTCACCCATTTTGCCATCAAGGCGGAGAATCGCGCGGGGGTCGTGGATGCCCGCGTCCTGCAGGGTGATCTGACAAAAGACTACATCGGCTGCACCGGGCGGCCCATCTATACCGGATACGGTTTTGGTCCGGACAGAGGTACGATGGCCGGTTTTCCTCATTTTGAGGACGTTACCTTTGACGGGGAATATCCATTTGCCACGATGCATTTTTCCCATGCCCGTTTTCCCGGCAGGATCACTATGACCGCTTTTAATCCTCTGATCCCCACCAACGAAGATGACAGTTCCATTCCCGCGGCCTTCTTCCGTATACAGATCCATAACACCTCATCGGAGCAGCTGAAATATACGGTGGCCCTGTCCTGTAATAATTACTACTGCTGCACGAACACGCTCCACCGCTATGAAAAAAAAGACGGTATCCATCTGATCCGTCTGTCTAATACACAGGACAGGGAAACTGCCGAATACGGAGATCTGACCATCGCCACGGACCATCCGGATGTCAGTCATCAGGAATACTGGTTCCGGGGACGCTGGTTTGATAACTCCTCCGTGTTCTGGCAGGAATTCAACCAACCCGGTCCGCTGCCGAACCGGATCTATCATACCCCGCGGGCCAATGCGGATTCCTATGATACCTCCGATATCGCCACGCTGGCCGCTCACGTGGAGATCCCGCCCGGTGAATCCGCCGCCCTCCGATTCGTGCTCTCCTGGTCCAATCCCTATATGCATAACTACTGGGAGATCACACACCTGGGACTTTCTGTGGATGAGACCGCCCGAAGAAGGAGTATTCTCTGGAAAAATTACTATGCCACTTTGTTCCCCGATTCCAGAGCCAGCGCCCTCTACAGCCTCCGGGACTTCGACCGTCTCTGGACGGACTCCCTTCTGTACAAAGAGGCCATCTTCCACTCTTCGCTTCCCGATGAAGTGAAGGACGCGGTGACCTCGAACATCTCCATTCTAAAATCTCCCACCTGCCTGCGCTTAAGCGACGGCTCCTTCTATGCCTTCGAAGGCGTCCACGCCCAGATGGGTTCCTGCGAGGGCACCTGCACTCATGTTTGGTCCTACGCTTATGCGCTGGCCTTTTTGTTCCCGCGGCTGGAGCGAAGCGCCAGAACTAATGAATATACATATTCTATGCAGGAAAACGGCGGAATGGGCTTCCGTCTCATGCTGCCGCTGGGCTGCGGGCCCACCAATCACCGCCCCGCTGCGGACGGCCAGTTTGGAACCGTTTTAAGAGTCTACCGGGAATTCCTGATCTCCGGCGACCTCCCCTGGCTAAAAAAGATCTGGCCGGAGGTAAAGAGAAGTATCTCTTTCGCCTGGAGTCCTGAGAATCCGGACCGCTGGGATGCCGACAAGGACGGAATCCTGGAAGGAAGGCAGCATCACACGCTTGACATGGAACTGTTCGGTCCCAACTCCTGGCTAAGCGGCATGTACCTGGCCGCCTTGAAGGCAGCCGCCAATCTGGCCGGCATCCTGGAAGAACCGGACACCCAAAAAGAATACCTGGATCTGCTAAAACAGGGACAAGAGTACTTAAACTGTCAGCTCTATAACGGAGAATATTTCTGTCAGGAAGTAGATCTGAAAGATAAATCACTGCTGGAGCGGTATAACGGCGGCGTCTCTCCCCACGGGGCCAGCTCCGTACAAAGCTATTGGAACGAAGAAGCCGGGGAAATGAAATACCAGATCGCGGAAGGCTGCTCCATCGACCAGGTGCTTGGCCAGTGGCATGCGGATCTGTTAAATCTCGGAGATATCTTCGATCCGGAAAAAACCCGGTCTGCTCTGCGCTCTATTTTCCGCTATAACTTTATCCCCGATATGCGCGAGCACATCAACCCCTGCCGGATCTACGGAATCAACCAGGAGCAGGGCACTATGATCTGCTCCTATCCTCCCGGCCGTACGAAACCACTGATCCCTGTCCCCTACGCGGAGGAGACGATGCACGGCTTCGAATATCAGGCTGCCAGCCATATGCTCCGCCACGGACTGACGGATGAGGGCCTTACTTGTGTCAAAGCAGTACGGAACCGGTACGACGGCCGAAAGCGCAATCCCTGGAACGAAATGGAATGCGGGAGCAACTACAGCAGATCTCTGGCCAGTTACGCCCTCCTGCTGGTATACAGCGGTTTCCGTTTTGATGTTCATCACCGCCTGATCGGCTTTCATCCGCTCTCAGACGGAGACTGTCAGTTCTTCTGGTCATTGGATTCCGGATTCGGTACCTACCAAAGAAAGGGCGGCGTCCAAATACTCCGTGTCCTATATGGCCGCCTTGATATAAGTACCCTGGACCTCGAACATAAAGGCCCCTCTTCTCTTCAATACAATAACACGCCTGTGCCCTTTACAGACACAGAGACAGGATTACAACTCGGCCGTCCCGTCACATTAACACCGGGCAGCACTTTGACCTTATGCTCTGTCTCTAACGGCTGACACAGGGCCCAAAGTCCGTATATAATCACTGGGCGGCAGGCCGGTAGCCCGCTTAAATTGCTTGCTGAAATAACTGGCGCTTCCGTATCCGGCTTTTTCCGCCACATAGCTGACATTATCGATGCCGTCCTGGAACATCCCGATGGCCTTTTCAATCCGGATCTTATTCATAAAATCGTTGATCGTCATCTGCTTATCCCGCTTAAAACAGTAACAGATGTAGCTGTAGTTTAAGAACAGGGCTTTTGAGATCGCGGCGATGGTCAGCTCCGGGTCCCCAAAGTGTTCCAGGATGTAGTTCTCCACGCAGATCGTAATGTTGGAATAATCTTCCTGCTCCTTGGATATCTGGGAAATGGAATTCAGATAACGATCAATGATCCAGTCCCGCACCTGCTCCATTTTCCGCATTCCGCTCAATGTATCCAGCACGCTTTCCTCCATATCGATAACGGATATGGGGGAAAGGGCCTGGCTGCTCAAGATCTCCGTCAACAGATTCAAAAGCTCCAGGGTCCTAAGAATTACCTGATCCCGGTTGGCCCGCTCCTCTCCCATCACCTGATAGATATCCGTCAGTTTCTGCTTTAACTCCCCCATGGACCGGCTGAATACCAGGGTCTTGATCCCGTTCTTCTCCTTCGCGTCCAGGCCGCGGTATTTCCACGATGTCCTGATATCCCGGTAGAACACGATCTGCTGCTTTAGCATCGCACAATTTTCCAGCGCAATACACGCTTCATTGTATGACAGATACATCTGTTCGAATCCCGGATAGGCATTACCCGCGCCGACCTGTACCGTATATCCTTTTTCCTTCACGAGTGACAGTAGCGTTTGGATTATCCGCGGATACACCGTCTCTTTCCCGCCGTCAAAGATAAAGAATAAGCGGTTTTTGATATCCAGGCAGGAGAACGAGTCCTCTTTGTTTAACCCTTCTTCCAGTTTCCCCTGAAAACGCCGTAGTTCTTCTAAGGAAGGTTTCTCCGGTATCTCCGCCACTATGATCTGGTAACTGCCGTAGGAGACCAGCAGATCATCCGCCAGTTTTTGATCGTATTCTTTCATATTATGAATCGTAAAATTGCAGTTCACCAGGTCATTGTAGTACCTCTCCAGATAAAATCTCTCGTTTTCATTTTTCAGATTTTCCAAATGATTGTTTAACGTATCCCGCTGTTCGATCTCTTTGCGCAGTCCGTCCAGCGCCTGAACCAGCGTCTGGTAATTGATGGGTTTTAAGATATAGTCAAAGACGCCCAGATGGATTGCCTGCTGGGCATATTTGAACTCATCGTAGCCGGTCAGGATCAGATAGCGGCAGGGGATTCTTTGCGCGTTCAACTGCTCGATCAGCTCCAGGCCGCTTAAGCCCGGCATATTGATGTCCACCACCGCGATCTGGGGAGGATCCGCACTCATCATCTGCAGAGCGGTTTTCCCGTTATTTGCCTCCCCGCATACCGTCATTCCGTGCTCTGCCCATGGAATATTGTTTTTCAGCGAGAGTCTCTCATAATACTCATCATCTACTAAAAATACTTTAAGCATATATGTCCCCTCTTTCCTCTCCTGTCTCCTTCTTTGTCGCCGGAAAAGATATGACGATGCAGGTGTACTCCCCTGCCCTGCTCTCTATGTGGAATTCCACCTGGTCGTTGTAGTGGATGTTCAGCCGTTTGACCACGCTGGCCAGTCCGAAATGCTGATCCCGCTCATCCCGCTCCTCCCGGATCGCTTCGTATATCTCTTCTTTTTTTTCCTCTGTCATCCCGCTTCCGGTATCCAGAACCTCGAATACTACCCGATGGTTTTCCAGATAACCGCCCACGCAGACAGTGCCTTTGCTCCCCTTCTCCTTGATTCCGTGATAGATGGCGTTCTCCACCAGCGGCTGCAGTGTCAGCTTTGGTATCGTATAATCGTAGACCGCAGGGCTGAACGCCAGCACATAATCCATGAATTCGATATACCTCATTTTCTGGAGACTTAAATAATTTTCGATGAGCTGGATCTCCTGGGCGATTCTGATGATACCGGAGCCGTTGTTCAGAGAAATACGGTAAAAATTTGCCAGGCTCTCCACCGTGTTCATGGCTTCCTGACCCATATTACAACGGATCATGCTGTTGATCATTTCCAGGACGTTGTAGAGAAAATGCGGTTTGACCTGCTCCTGGATCATCTGCAGCTCCATCTTGCGCTTCAGCTTCTGGTGGTTCTTCTGCTCTCTCATCAATACCTGGATCCGGTCCAGCAGCGAGTTGAAGGTAATTCCCAGCTCCGCGATCTCGTCCTTTGAATTCGGCGTAAAGCGAACGGAAAGATCTCCTCCCTTCGCGTGATTCATGACATTTTTCAAAGACATGATGGGCTTCGTCTGGACTCCGGCGATGGCCATGGCTGAAAATATGGCAAACAAGATTCCATAGACCGTGAAGGTCATAAGCGTAGGGAAGGTGGTAGTGACCTCGTTTTTTAACACCTGGTAGGAAGAGATCAGCAGAAGCTGAATATCGAACGGCGGAAAACTCCTGGTCGTGACGATCAGGGAATCCTCCTCCTGCTTGATAATTACGCTGCTGTCTTCCAAAAGCAGTCCATAACTGATCTGCATCTCTGAGAAAAGACTGGTATACATAGGCAGTTCTTTCTGACTGGCTATGATGTACTCTTCTTCCAGTATGTAGATGTCATCGCTATATGCCTGGAGCAGTTCGTTCATCTTACCGGTGTCGGTGAATAAGACCACATAGCCGATCATCCGGTCCGTCTGGTCATTGACGGGTACCAAATAGGAAAAAACCCGCTTTCTTTCCCCGGAATCTTTGTACTGGATCGAGAAAGTTTTTGTCCATCTATTCGGACTCTCCCGGATCTTATTCATCGCCGTCCTGTTGAAAAAGTAGGTGAGCCGGTCCAGATTCAGCGTCTGTTCGCCGATAAAATAACCGTCCGCATCCATAAGCGAAACGGCGAGGATCGAATCCAGCGTGTTTTCATACCTTTTCAGACAGGGCCGGTTGTCCATCTGTTTATAGGAGACTTTTCCCCGGTCTTCGGCCGCGCGGGAAGCCTGTGTGATATACTCCCTGACTTCCTTATCCCCGGAGATGATATTTCCCACAGCTTCGACCGAATCTTTATAGGTGTCCAACGTGTTGGCCAGGGTATTAAGCGTGATCAGATCCGAGCTCTTTTTCTGCGCCAGTGATGTATTGATATTATTTAACCGGGCAAAAAAGAAAAATCCGAAAATCGGCATGACGATCAATATAAAAATCATCACAAAGTATTTGATTACAATAGAATGAAGATTCAGTTTTTTTATGCAGCATCCCCCCGTTCAGGCTTTACCGTTCTCTTTAAGCTTATTATATCATTCCTGTTGAGATGATTTAAGCGCATTTTCTCATTACCCGATAATATTACAAGTAATCCTCGAATCGTTCATTTACATTTTTATCCGCCCCCGCTATAGTAAATTTAAAGATGCAGACAGCCGGCCGGCTTGCAAATTTTAAATGTTATGAGCCTGGTTTATATCACTGAATATTCATGTTTCTTTACACACGAGGCGCTCAAAACGAAATATGATAATGAAAACGAAATATGATAATGAATGGGAGGACGAGAAATGAAAAAGAAATTGTTGGCATTATTGCTCAGTACCTGTATGATCATAGGTCTCGCTGCCTGCGGCCAGGAAAAAGAGCCGGAAACAGGAGCCACGGATACTCAGGCTCCTGCAGCGGATGCACAGACCGGGACGAAGGACGCAGAAGCACCGGCAGCGGACAGCGGCAAAAAATCAGACGTTACCCTGACCCTGGCCATGTGCGGTGACGGGGCCACGAAGGAATCCCTGGACCAGCTATTAGCTCAATACACAGAAAAGACCGGAGTGAAGGTCGAGACTATATTCATCGCGGCCAACTGGGGCGAATATTGTACGAAGATCCAGACGATGGTCGGCGGCGGCGATGACCTGGACTGTGCGATCTTAGCGATCGAGGGAGTCTCAAAATTCCTGAACATGGGAATCGCGGAGCCGATCGACGACTGGATCGCTGAGAACAAAGAGATATCGGACGCGATCTTCGCGGACACCAGCCCCTCTTTCCAGGATGTATTCAAAGATGACGCGGGCAGTACCTATGCCTTCCCGTTCTCTTTCAACAACGTGGTGATGCACTTTAACACCGCCCGGTTGAAGGAGGCCAATCTGGAGCTGCCCAAAGACAACTGGACCAAGGACGAATTCCTGGAATACTGCAAAGCGCTCACTACGGAAAAGGACGGCGTAAAACAGTACGCGGTAGCCGTGCCCTTTAACGAATACTTCTGCGCGGAAGCCTGGCTCTATAACAACGGTGCTTCCTATATGAATGAAGACTTTACGGAAAGTACCATCAACTCTCCGGAATCCGTGGAGATCTTCCAGTTATGGCAGGACCTGATCTACAAATATGGCTATGCGCCGATCCCGGAACAGAATGTAGCCGCCGTTACCCAGATTATCAACGGTCAGGTGGCCATGGGTTCCTGGGGACGCTGGCCTACCGCCAACTATGTGGCCGATAATTTCAAGGACGTGGCTATCCAGTATCTGCCCTCCTTTAAGACCAATCAGCAGATCGGAGGCGTGGACGGTATCTTTACGCTGAAGAACTCGAAGCATGTTAAGGAGGCAAAGGAGCTGGCTGCCTGGATGTCCCAGGCTGATTTTGAGGGACAGTATCTCTCCGTCGGCAACATCCCCGCGCTCCACTCCCTGGCCCAGACGAAGATATCGGAATTGGGAATTCCTGAAAACTATGAAATCTTCTATCTGGATTCCAATACGGATATTTACAAACCGGTCAGTGCACCGCCGCAGTTTACAGAATGTTCAGATATCGTCCTGACCGCGATCTCCGATATCTGCGTCAATCAGGCGAATGTCCAGAAAACCCTGGATCAGGCGGCTGAGGATATGAATGCCATCCTGGCTGAAAATAAGTAATACCTGATTTAAAAAGAGAGTGTCTGACTCTTCGGCACTCTCTTTTTCTTCCCCAACAGCCGCTTGATATGACGTGCTTCAGAAAGGAAATGATCCATATGAAAGGTTCGAAACCAATTGCTGTACATAATTTTGCCAAGAAAAAAAGAAGGAAGGATACCATTGCCGCCTATCTGTTTCTGGCGCCGGCGCTGATCAGTTTTCTGTTATTCATCGGCCTGCCCGTGATTCTCTCCGCGGTCCTGTCTTTCTTCAAATATAATCTGGTCAATCCTCCGACCTTCGCGGGACTTGACAATATCAGGAAAATGTTCACGGACAAAGGACTGTTAAATTCTTTTGCCAATACCTTCAAATTCCTGCTGATCCTCTGCCCGATCCACTGCGGCCTGGGCATGGTTCTGGCGTTCATGGTCTACCGGGCCAAGAGATGCCAGTTCTTCTTCAGAAGCGCCATCTATTTTCCCTCCATTGTCACCACTGCTTCCGTGGCTATCGCGTGGGGCTATCTGTTCTCCACGGATACAGGTGCCATCAACTATTTTATCCGCCTGCTGGGAGGCACCAACGTCCCATGGCTGACCGACCGTGTCGTGGTCTACGTCACCATCGCCATATTCAGCTTCTGGAAATTTATCGGAACCACGTTCCTTTACTACTTTATCGGGATGCAGAATATACCGGATGTCTACTACGAAGCGGCCCAGATCGACGGGGCGAACGTCTTCCAGACGTTCAGGAAGATCACGCTTCCGCTTTTAAGCCCTACGATCTTCTTTGTCATCATTACCAATATTGTCAGTGTGTTCCAGATCTTCGACGAGCCCTATCTGCTGACCAACGGCGGCCCCGGCAGCGCTACCAAGACCATTGCTCTCGAGATCTACCAGACAGCGTTTCAGGATATGAACATCGGCTATGGCGGAGCGATCTCCTTTGTCCTGTTCGCGCTGATCCTTATTATCACGCTTATTCAGTTTGTAGGTCAGAAGAAATGGGTGGTGTACGATTATGAATAGAAATAAACTGAAATATAAATTACCGCAGATCGCACTGATCCTCTTTTTGTTTTTGCTCTGTATCGTGATGCTGGCGCCTTTTTCCTGGATCATATCCACTTCCCTGCGCCTCCCCAAGGACTCGTTTACTCTGCCGCCGTCTTTTTTCCCTACCAGTTTTCATTTTCAAAACTATCTGGACGTGTTCGCGACATTCCCGTTTGCCAGGGTGATCTTCAACAGTATTAAAATCGCCGTGATCGTGGTACTCGCCAATACTTTTATCTCCACGATGGCCGGTTATGCCTTCGCGCGGATCGACTTCAAGGGGAAGGACTTTATTTTCATGCTGATCCTGTGCGGGATGATGATTCCCATCCAGGCCAAGGTGATACCCACCTACATCGTGATGTCCAAAATGGGACTGGTCGGCACTCATGCATCGCTGATCCTTCCGGCCGTCATAAGCCCGCTGAACATCTTTTTCGTCAGGCAGTATATGAAAACGATCCCTTCCAGTTATGAGGAGGCCGCGTATATCGACGGTTCGGGCAGATTTTCCATCTATTTTAAAATATTCCTGCCCATGTCCAAATCCGTGATCGTGATGACCTCCCTGCTCACCTTCCTGGCTTCGTGGAATGACTTTATCAATCCGTTGATCTTCCTGTCAAAATACGAAAGGATGACTCTGCCGCTGGCGCTAAAGTTCCTGAACGGAGCCAGGGGAAACGGAAGCGTGGCTGTCGTTTTCGCAGGTGTCGCCATGTCCCTGGTGATTCCTACCGTGCTCTATATTATCGGACAGAAACATATTATGCAAAGTGTCGTGATGTCGGGTCTTAAGACCTGATCCGCCCAAGGAGGAGACTGACATGGAATTATTTTCAGAAAAGACTATACAAAAGAACACGAAATTATATACCAATAAAAATCAGGCGTTCCGCGCTGTACTAGGCGGCATTGGTACCGGCAATATCTCCCTTGACGCCGATGGACGGATGTGCGATTTTGAGATGATGAACCATCCGGACAAGGGTCTGAAGATTCCCTACACCTTCTTTTCCCTCTACAGCAGCTTCGGCGGGGAAAAGGGACGCGCCTTTGTGCTGGAGGCAGCACCCAGGGACTTAAGTGAAAAAGCCCTGGGCCGTCCCTCCGGTGAACTTTACGGCCTGCCCCGGATGGACTCCTGCACCATCGAGACCACTTATCCCTATTACCGCTATTATTTCCAGCGGGAGGAGCTTCCTCTCACCGTCACGCTGGAGGCATACACCCCGTTCATACCGCTGGACGCCGTGAATTCCGGCATCCCCGGATTTTCCTGCAAATATAAGATCGGGAATCTCTCCGATCAGACCGCCCGGGTATCCGTCTGCGGCACGATGTACAACTTCACCGGATTTAGCTCCTATGACGGATATGACAGGCTCTATCTGGACGGAGAACCGGTCAATGAACCGTATCAGGAAGGCGCCCTCACCGGCATCCAATTCATCAATCGGGGACTTTCTCCCCTTGCCATAAATTATGGTTCCCTCTCCTTAGCTACCCCGGATTCCGACGTCACAAGTAAGCCCCGATGGCAGGACGGAGGCTGGTGGGACGGCGCGGAGGAATTCTGGCAGGACTTCTCCGCCGATGGATTGCTATCCCCCGACGTATCCTCCGAGGCGGTGGGTTCTAATGTGGTAGCTACCGCTACGCCGCGCCAGATCGGCTCTGTCTGTGTGTCGAGGACACTGCTTCCGGGAGAGAGTACCGAATTTCTCTTCTATGTGTCGTGGTATTTTCCGAACCGGTACGGCTGGTGGCCCGACGGCCACTGTACTCCCCAGGAGAAGTCCGCGCATGACCGGGTCTTCCGGAACTACTACAGCACACTTTGGACCGACGCCCGGGATGTCACCCGCTATCTTTACCATAACGAAGCTCTCCTGGAGCGGGAGAGCCGTAACTTTGCCAACGCGCTCTACAGCACGACTCTGGACGCGGATATCATCGAATCCCTGGTATCCGCCATCACCGTGCTGCGTTCCAACACCTGCTTTCGGATCGCCGACGGCAGATTCTTCGGGTGGGAGGGCTGCTTCGAGCACGCCGGAAGCTGCGCAGGGACCTGCACCCACGTCTGGAACTATGCTCAGGCGCTGGCGTTTCTGTTCCCCGAGCTGGAGATCAGCGCCCGCAAAACCGAGCTGCTGGAAGAGACTGACGAGACCGGCTGCATGGCCTTTCGCGCCAAGCGGCTGCTGGACGGCTGCAAATGGGATATGCTTCCCGCCACCGACGGTCAGTTGGGCAGTATCTTAAGAGTATACCGGGAATGGAAGCTTACCGGCGACGATGCCTTCCTGCGTGAAGTTTGGGACAAAGTAGTCCTGGCCATGGACTACTCCCTGGAAACCTGGGATCAGGACGGCGACTTCGTACTGGAAAGTAAGCAGCACAACACTTACGACATCGAATTCTACGGTCTGAACTCCCTGACCAACTCCATTCTCTACGCAGCCTTAAAAGCCTGCTCCCAGATGGCAGAATACCTGGGTCAGGGTGACCTGTCCAGGCGCTGGTCTGACATCCTGGAAGCTGGCTCCGCCAGGATGGACACCCTTCTCTTCAACGGCTCCTACTACGAGCAGAGCATCCCGCCCGAGGATCTGAACCGCTACAAATACCAATACGGAAAAGGCTGTCTGGCTGATCAGCTATTAGGACAGGAATTCGCCCATCTCTACGGACTGGGCTACGTTCTGCCGCGCGAACACGTCCGGAAAGCCGTTCATTCCATATACCGGCATAACTTCAAGCCCCTGTTAAGAGATCATGAGAGCGTCCAGCGCGCCTATGCCTATCCCGATGAAGGCGGCCTCATTCTCTGTTCCTGGCCCGACGGCGGCCGGCCCAAACAGCCCTTTGTCTACAGTGACGAGGTCTGGACCGGCATTGAATACCAGGTAGCCGTCCATCTGATCTATGAAGGTTATCTCCCCGAAGCCATGGACATTATCCACGCCATCCGCCGCCGGTACGACGGAAGCCGCCGAAGTCCTTACAACGAGCAGGAATGCGGCAATCACTACGCCCGTTCCATGGCCGCCTGGGGCCTGCTGATCGCTCTGTCCGGCTACGAATACGACCTGCCCCGCAAAACGCTTTCCTTCCAGCCAAAAGTCACCCCTGATTCCTTCACCTGCTTCTACTCCAACGGCCAGTCCTGGGGACTCTATACCCAATACCGCGACAGCCAGGGTGCTCTGGAATATAAGATCACTCCCTTACACGGCACCCTGGATGGAATAACTATAAACCCCTGACCCTCACCCCCAGGGGCCTGGTCCCTGGCCCTGCTTCCGGGGCCAGCTCCGGGCCTTCCTGATGTGCCTTATTTTGTGAGATAACGCGGGTATTATTCGGGGGGTACCGCCGGCAAAACTTACTGAAACAGGTTCTCCCGAATCACCTTCGTCATCTCACAGGGATTGCCTTCATCGATCAGCCCGCCTAACCGTTCGAATCCGATCCGGTCTATGGCTTCGTCATATTTCTGCATGTTCAGGACACTTTGGCGGGTAGCCTCGTACTGGTTCTCGCGGTAAGGGAAGATGTCTACGGAAATGAAACCGTCATAATCCGCTTTACGCAGGGCGTAGAACATCTCGATGAACTCGGTCAGACGCAGGGCGCCCACCATCATGTCGTCATCCCACAGGTTATAATTGTCGTTGGCATGGATCATAAACAGTTTGTGATAGCGTGCGGCCACCTCGATGTTCTGGGCAACACTTTGCTGGGCCTGGAAAACATGGCCTGTGTCGATAGCTACGCCTACGTTGGGGCGGTCCACTTCCATACAGACTAATAAGGCGGTCATGGTGGTGTCGATCAGGCAGCGGTTCCTGGGCTCTCTGATTTTACCTTCCAGGGTCAGTTTGATGTCCGGGTTGTAGTCAGCCAGTTCGCGGACATTTCCGATCAGATAATCCCACTGTTTCGTATAGTCTGTCTGAAGGGGATAGTCAAAACCGTCCTGTCCCAGCCACAGATTGACACTGGGACTGCCTACCAGTCTGGCGTTGAAGTCAATGTTCTGTTTGCACAGATCCATGGCTTCTTTGCGCACTGCCGGGTCGGCAGCAGCTATGGACCCCTTCTGATATTTGCGCTCACCGAAGACCTGAGGAAGAACAGAGGATGCTACCAGATTCGACCCGGTTAGAATCTCATTTACCACTTCAGGATCCGCGTAGGGACCGCTGGGCGCCTGATAGAGATCCGCCCCGGACAATACCTGCATCTGCTCCAGACTTTTGATGACATCCGGGAATTCTACCTGATCTACTTTTGGGTCTTTATATCCGCATTTCATAAACCTGTCTGAAGTCTGTCCCAACGATCCGATAATTGCACTGTACTTTATCTTACTTGCCATATTATAGTCCTCCTCAACTTTTTGTTTGCTTTTATTTTCCTGTGAATTCTCCAATCACGCCTTTTTTCAGAATCATACACGCGTAAAGCGCGTCCTCACTGGTTTGTACTGTCACAAAACTATTCTTTGCTCTTTCGTAGAACTCGAAGCGTTCCATCTGTTTCATTCCCTTATATGCCCCGCAAAAGTCGTTGGCCCGGATGATCCGGTCGTAGTCGCCCCAGATCGGAGGTATCCCCTCATATAATTCTCCGGGGGTCATCACATTGACCGGGTCTGGAACAAAGACATCCAACGGCATCAGCTTTAAGACCGCTTCCAGGATTTCAGTGGCTCTGATTCCTTTTGTGTATACACAGCGTTTGGACATTGTATAGGAAGGAAAATTGATGTCCCCGATGACGATTTCATCTCCGTGTCCCATTTGCATCAGTGCCAGCATCAGTTCTGGCGGAATTACTTCCGGAATATTTTTCAGCATATTTTCCTCCATTTGTGCGTTATTTTGCACATATAGGTATGGGTGAACTGATTTTTTGTTCAACCGTTCCTCCATTTGTGCGTTTTTGCACATTTTACCCCCACAATTAATTGTTGTGTACACATACCGCAGTGGCTTGCGGTATGTGTACATGCTCTACACGGTAAGTATCCTCTACTTATTTTACAGCATTTGCCCAGTTGGTCTCATCGTCCACGTTGGTGGAGTCGATTACATAGTGACCCTGGATCTGATCCTTCTCGACCGTTTCTCCGTTGACTGCCTGAATCGCCAGCTCGATTGCCTTTTTCCCCATACCGATGGGATCCTGTGATATGGTTACGTCAATGCTTCCCTGGCGGATCGCTTCCAGAGCGTCGGCCACGCCGTCAATACCAACGATATAGATGTGTTCTTTGTCACCGGCGGGTTTTAAAAGGCCTGCTCCTTCAATTGCTTTGAGGGCACCAAGGGTGCAGTCGTCATTGTGTCCGTATACGGCATCGAATTCCGGCTGTGCCTGGATGATATTCTGCATAACGTTCAGGGATGTCTCCTGGTTAAAATCGCCAGCCTGCTGTGCCACGACTTCGATATCCGGATATTTTTCTTCCAGCTGCTTATGAAAGCCTTCTCCACGGTCTCTGGTAGCCGATGCGCCGGCCAGACCTTCGATCTCTACCACTTTGCCTTTGGGCTCACCGTATTTATCCGTCAGGAACTCCGCGATCTTATCGGCGGCGATGGCGCCCATGGCCACATTATCTGTAGCCAGGAA
Organism: Diplocloster hominis; assembly: GCF_032380655.1. Taxonomy (NCBI): domain Bacteria; kingdom Bacillati; phylum Bacillota; class Clostridia; order Lachnospirales; family Lachnospiraceae; genus Diplocloster; species Diplocloster hominis. The sequence continues at coordinate 18,814 of NZ_JAWDIY010000048.1, forward strand.
TGCGGTGTATCCGTCACTGGTGGACCCGCGGTCCGCGTAGATCAAAGGGATTCCGGCATCTATCGTTTTCTGCTGCGCGGTAACGATGGCGTCGCTGTCAATGGGATTGCAGATAATGGCATTGGCTCCCTGGGAAATCAGATCTTCGATCTGGGATGTCTGTTTCGCCGTATCATTGTCCGCATTGGTCTCCACAAGTTTCACTCCATTTGCCTCGGCAGCTTCTTCCAGACCCAGTTTCATGGCTACAAAGAATTCGTTGGTGAGCGTTGAAATACTGGTACCGATCGTTATGTCCCCTGCCGCCGGTGCCTGATCCCCTGCGGAATCTGCGTCCGGTGAAGCTGCCGGTTCTGCTGTTTTGGTCTCACCAGATGACGTACTGCCGGCTGTCCCCCCGGATGCCGCCGGTTCCTCTTTCTGTGCTCCACAGGCGCTTAACGCTGCCATAACCATGGACATACATACGAGAACTGCCAATACTTTTCTAAAACTTCTTTTCATACTGCTACCTCCTTCTTCGGATTGCTCCAATACCTTCCTTGACAATTGTATTTGCTTATCGAAATAAAATCTTTACATAGGAACTGGTAACAGACCTGCCTGTTTTTGGGTTATTTTCGCTATTCCATTTTTACTTGCTTTTTATCTTTTTTCATTCCTTACCGTGTAGAGTTTTTCATTGCAAGCAAGACATCATCCGCCATTATGTAATGTTTACCTTACTTATATTGGTATAATGGTAATTAAGGCTCCGCTAATTTGGGAAGATGGCAGGTTATTTACCGCACGATTCCTATCTGCCGATTCTATCAGCCATGAATTAAGTTAACTCACTTCTATTTTTCAGAGTATCCAGAAGTACCGCAATCAGGATCACGACACCCCGTACCACCCCGGTATAGAATGTATTCACATTCAAAAGATTCATACCGTTATTCAGAACACTTAAGATCAGCACTCCTGCCAGTGTCCCTTTCATCGTTCCGCGGCCGCCCGCCAGACTGGCGCCTCCGATTACGGCAGCTCCGATGGCATCCATCTCCAGACAGTCTCCCGCTGTGGATACGGCCGTTCCCAGCCGGGCCGTCAGTATCATAGCGGCCAGTCCCGCTGTAAACCCACTGACCCCGTAGACGCACATTTCGATCCGCTTCGTGTGAATCCCGGACAATTCCGTGGCTTCCCGGTTACCGCCCAGCGCATAGATCCCGCGTCCAAAGGTCGTAAATTTCAGGACATAGAAGGCGATCAGGTATACCAAAAACATGATCAGTACAGCGATCGGGATAACCCCTGCGATATAACCATTTCCGATCAGCTGATAACTCTTCGGTATGCCGGAGATGGTCTTGCCCTGTGTGAATACCAATGTAAATCCCCGTCCAATGGACATTCCGGCCAGTGTTACGATAAAAGCCGGAACCTTGAGCCTGCTGATCAGGATTCCCTGTATGAACCCAAAGACGGTTGACACGGACAGCATAATCAGAACGCCGATCACCACCGGTGCCCCGTTTTTCATGGCAGCCGCCCCCAGTGCGGCACACAGTGCCAGGACAGATCCCACCGACAGATCGATTCCACCTGTAATCACCACATAAGTCATACCCACAGCGGCCATCCCCATGGTGGTGGACTGCATCAGAATATTCATGATATTCTTTACCGTCAGAAATCTGGGGGTACATATCGTCAGTATCAGGCACATGACTACCAGAGCGGCCAGAATAATGTTTTGAGAAAGGAATCCCGCTACTGGATTATGCTTATTCTGTGCTATGACAGCATCTGTTGATTTCTTCATAATTTTCCTCCAAGCGTGCATTTTTTTTTGCACATATAGGTATGGGTGAACGCTTTTTGTTCAACCGTTCCTCCATGCGTGCGTTTTTTTGCACATATAGGTATACCGGTACTCAACCTCCGATGGCGTACTTGATCACCTGTTCCTGGGTAAGTTCTTCGTGATCCAGGATTCCTGTGATCCTGCCTTCATGCATCACCGCCACCCGGTCACTCATTTTAATCACTTCCGGCATCTCGGATGAAATCAGAATCACCGAGCGTCCGGAATTTGTCACCTCATTGATCAGTTCATAGATCTCCGCCTTTGTTCCAATATCAATGCCTCTGGTCGGGTCGTCCAGAATCATCACTTCCGGGTTGGTCAGCATACACTTTCCGATTACCACCTTTTGCTGATTACCTCCGGACAGGGTTCCCGTGATCTGCTCTTTTCCGGTACATTTGATATGTAAGGCTTCGATTTGTTCATCGGCCATCCCTTTTTCCTTCTGGGTGTCAATATAACCAAAGGCCTTGCGTATTTTATAAATCATAGACAGCACCGTATTGTTCTCCACATCCTGGGACAGAATCAGTCCCTGTTTTTTCCGGTCCTCCGGTACCAGATAGATGCCGCTTCGGATCGCATCCCTGGGACTTTTGATGTCTACCTTCTGCCCATTCATGAGGATCTCCCCGCCGTCTTTTTTATCCGCTCCGAAAATCAGACGTACCAATTCACTTCTGCCCGCTCCCACAAGCCCCGCGATCCCGAACACCTCGCCGCGTCTCACAGTGAAGCTCACATCTTTTACATACTTTCCCCTGGTCAGATTTCTGACTTCCAGAAGCGGCTCTCCCGGGCTATTGGTCTTGACCGGGAATCTCTGGGAGATCTCCCTGCCGACCATCATCCGGATCAGCTCATTTTCCGATACATCCTTTACCGGTTTATCTCCCATGTCCTGTCCATCCCGCAGCACCTGGACCCGGTCACAGCATTCCGCGATCTCTTCCAGCTTGTGGGAAATAAAAACGATGCCCACGCCTTTCTTTTTCAGCACATCCATGGTGCGAAACAGATTCTGTGTCTCCTCCGTTGTCAGCGACGATGTGGGTTCATCCATAAGGATCACCTTGGCGTTATAGGACAGGACCTTGGCGATCTCCGTCAGCTGCTGCTCCGCGATGGACAAAAGCCGGACTTCTCTGTGCGGGTTTAACTTCAGGCCGTAGGCGCTTAACAGTTCTTCCACCTGCTGATAAAGTTTTTTGTACTGTACGGTTCCCAGCCGGTTCTTCGGAAGCCGCCCCATATAAATATTTTCCGCCACACTCATATTGCTGTGCAGTTTCAGCTCCTGATGCACGATAGCGATTCCCAGCTCAAACGCGTCATTTACTCCCTGCATCTTAACAGACTGTCCCCGCACCCGGATTTCCCCCTCGTCCGGCTGGTAGATGCCGCTTAAGACATTTAACAGCGTCGATTTTCCGGCTCCGTTTTCGCCCAGCAGCCCCAATATTTCGCCGCTGTTTACGGTAATATTTACATCCTGCAGGGCCTTGACTCCGGGAAAAAACTTAGAAATATGGCTGGCCTTTAATAACTCTTCCATAACCTCCTCCTTTCTGACTCAGAACGTTCCTGCTGAACCCTTTCCCCAATCCCTTCTTTCCTTTTCGCTCATCGCTTCACATTATCGTCAACTTTCTTCTCAACACAACTTTCTTAACACAACTTTCTTCTCAACCGGTTGATTTCCACATTTGATTATAATATAATTATAAAGATGTTTTTGCCGTTTTAATATAATATTTTGGACTTTTCATATAATAATCGAGCCATTTTTGACATTTCAGAATATTATCAGTCAAAACTCATGTTCTATCTGTACAAATGACACAAAAGAAATAAACAGAACAAATAACCCAAGAAAAGGATGAGGCCGAACATGATAATCAACGAAATACGCCTGAGCAATAACCGCCAGGAAATGATCGAAGGAATGACGCCGGAGTTTCCCTACAGCGTCCATTACTGTAATATGAAAAATTATATCGGACACACCGTGCCCTGGCACTGGCATGAAGAGGTGGAGTTTTTCTACATTTTAAAAGGGACTCTGGTGTATACCACCAACAATAACCGCTACGCGGTTTCGGAAGGTACCGGCGGCTTTGTCAATTCGAATGTATTACACACGGAAACTTCCCTGGATTCCTCCAACGACGTAATCTTTACCGCCCACAAATTCAGCACGCTGTTCCTGGGCGGCTTTCTCAACAGCGTCTTTGAGCAGAAATATCTGAAACCGGTTCTGAACTGCCATACCCTGGAGTTTTACCGTTTCGACCAAAATACAAAGGAGCACCGGCTAGTGCAGGCGCTCCTGAAAAAGGCTTATCATGTGGCTAAGGGTGAGGATTTGTTCTACGAATTCAAGCTGAGGGAATACTTTACGGAAATCTGGAAAACGCTCTATCTGGAAAATGAGGAACTGATCTTCAGCAAACAGCCCCGGGCCCTGGCGGACAATGAGCGAATCCGGGATATGCTGCAGTTTATCCACACCCATTACACAGAAAAGATTATGCTGGAGGATATCGCCTCCGTCGCCTGCCTCAGCAAACGGGAATGTACCCGCTGCTTTAAAAAGAACCTACAGATGTCGCCGATGGAATACGTCATCCAATACCGCATTCTGCAGGCCGCGGCCATGCTCCGGGAGACTGACGAATCGGTCGTAAACGTGGGGATGCTCAATGGTTTCTGCACCAGCAGCTATTTCGGAAAAACCTTCCGTGAATACTTCGGGCGTACGCCGCAGGAATACCGGAAACGATATGCAGGACGCTCCTGAGAAAGACCGCCCGAAAGCCTTTCCCGAACGAAAGGTGGAACCGCTACAGCAAAAGTACCTTGAAAGCTCTCCCCAGGTAATCCTTAAACGTCGCTTTTGCTACATCCTGGACAAACTTGATTTCCACTTTTCCGATTTCCTGGCCGTTCAGCAGGTAAACGGCCTGGCCGGCGATGCCGTCCTTAGCTACCGGAGCTTCGGTCTCGGGCTCCACACGGATCTCTTTGGTTACACCGCTTAAGTCCGCGCCGTTTAAGTCCAGGTAGTGGAATTCACCTGCGTAGGCGATTCCCACTTCATTCTCCACACCTTTTTTTACCGCCACATTGGGCAGCGGGTCCTGATTTAAGTCTTCATATGTTCTGGCTTTTGCGAACCCGAAATCCAGCATTTTTGACGCATCCTGGAACCGCACCTTGAAATCCGGGGCTGCCATAACGACTGCGATCAGCTGGACCCCATTACGCATCGCAGTGGCTGAGACACAGTACTTTGCCAGACTCGTACTGCCTGTCTTCAGGCCGTTGCAGCCGTCGTACTGGCGCACCAGTTTGTTGGTGTTCGACAGTGTGAATTGGGAGGTGCCCTGGTTGGTTACATGGGTGATGTCCTCCATCCAGATCGAAGAATACTTATGTATTTCCGGGTATTTGGTGATAAGTTCCCGGGACATGATGGCTACGTCTCTGGCTGATGTCAGATGTGTATCCGACTCAGTCAGGCCGCAGCAGTCCTCAAAATGAGTCTGCTCCATACCCAATCCCTGCGCCCTGGCATTCATCATGCCGATGAATTCCGGTTCGCTGCCCGCTATAAACTCGGCCATGGCTACGGAAGCGTCATTTCCTGACGCCACCACAATACATTTGATCAATGTCTCTACCGTCTGTTTTTCCCCTTCTTCCAGGAATACCTGTGATCCTCCCATGGATTTCGCATAGGCGCTGGTGGTAACCTCATCCTGAAGATGTATTTTCCCCTCCGCCAGGGCGTCAAAGGTCAGGATCAGTGTCATAATCTTTGTGATACTGGCAGGTCTGAGCCTTTCGGTACTGTTCTTTTCGTAAATCACCTGTCCGGTGGAAGCTTCCATCAGAATTGCCGAAGGAGCCGCCAGATCCAGTCCTCCCTGTACTTCCTGACCTTCCTGCTGTTCAGGTGTCTCTTCCGCATATACAGGTACCACCGGGAACAAAGATAAACACAGTCCGACGGTTAAAATGAAAGTCAGAATACGTTTCATGTAATTCTCCCCTGTTTTATTTTCTACTACTAATGTAATAGAGATAGGGAAAAATTATGTCATAAATTTTGACGTAACACGACATGGAGGCGTTGGATGAACTGTTTTCTGCTGTATGTACCGTCCGCAGGCGCCCTCCACGCCTCCGTCCCCATTCGCAAAAAAAGGCCATAGCACAGCCCGCTACTGCACTACAGCCTCATTTTATTCAAACCGCTTCGCATCAATAAGAACAGATCCCGCTCTCATCCCCGTATTTCTTCCGGATCTGGATATAGGACTTAATCGCCTCCACGCAGCCCTCAAAACCCAGCCGGCTGCTGTTCAGACACAGATCATAATTATTTACATCTTCCCACTCGCTTCCGGTGTAATACTTGTAGTATTCCGCCCGGTGCTTGTCGGTTTTCTGGATAAACCGCTCCATCTCTTTCTCGGTCATGCTGTTTCGCTCCATGGCCCTGGCCATACAATAATCATGGGGCGCATGAACGAACACACGGGTCAGTCCCGGTTCATCCCTCAGCACAAAGTCCGCCGCACGCCCGATCACAACGAAATCTTCCGTCTGCGCCAGTTCTTTTAAAATCTTCGCCTGATAGTTAAACAGGTTATCATTGGATACAAACTCATCGCTCTCCGGCCCGATCAGCTCTCCTTTGTATACGGTGCTGGCCATTTTAAAAAGCTGGGAATTGCGCAGCTTCTCGTCCGCCTGGGCGAACAGCTGCTCGCTGATTCCGCTGTCTTCGGAAGCCATTTTCATAATCTCCCTGTCATAGCAGGGAATACCCAGGTCCTCTGCCAGCATATGGCCGATGGTCTTACCGCCGCTGCCGTACTGCCGTGCAATTGCAATAATCATATGACTCATGATAATTCCCCCCTACTCTCCCAGATACGCTTTTTTCACCGATTCATTATTCATCAGGTCGGAAGCTTTTCCTTCCAGCGCAATATTGCCGGTTTCCAGAACATAAGCCCGGTCAGCGATATCCAACGCCTTTTTCGCATTCTGCTCCACAAGAAGTACCGTTGTTCCCTCGGCGCTGACCTGCTTGATAATATCAAAGATTTCATTTACATAGATGGGGGACAATCCCATAGAAGGCTCATCCATCAACAGAATCCTGGGCTTGGACATCAGTGCCCGTCCCATGGCCAGCATCTGCTGCTCCCCTCCGGACAGAGTGCCCGCCAGCTGGCTTTTTCTCTCCTCCAGCCGCGGAAAACGCTTATATACCATTTCCAGGGAAGAACTGATCTCCTCTTTATTCTTTCTCGTATAGGCCCCCAGCCTTAAATTCTCCAAAACCGTCAGTGACGCGAACACACGCCGCCCCTCCGGCACATGGGCCATGCCCAGAGATACGATTTTATGTCCCTGCAGTTTCGTAATATCTTTGCCTTCAAACTCAATCTTACCGGTCTTCGGCGGGATCAGGCCGGTTACTGTGTGCAGGATTGTCGTCTTACCGGCTCCATTGGCCCCGATCAGCGCGATCACCTCGCCCTGGTTTACCTCGAATGAGATTCCTTTGATCGCCTGGATGACACCATAATATACCTTCAGATCCGTAACTTTTAACATCGCCATGTCATCCACCTCCTACTCGCCCAGATATGCCGTCACAACGGCCGGATCATGCAATACCACGTCCGGTGTGCCGCTGGCCAGCTCCGTGCCGAAATTCAAGACCGTCAAATATTCACAGATTCCCGCCACCAGCTTCATGTCATGCTCAATCAGCAGGATCGTTACATCGAATTTATCACGAACCAGCTTGATCGTCTCCATCAGCTCCGCTGTTTCGTTGGGATTCATACCGGCAGCCGGTTCATCCAGCAAAAGCAGCTTTGGATTCGTGGCAAGCGCCCGGGCGATCTCTAACTTCCTCTGCTGTCCATAGGGAAGGTTCGATGCTAAAACTCCCGCCTGCGCGTCCAGACCGAATACGGCAAGGATATCCAAAGCCCTCCGGTCCATCTCTTTTTCCTTCTTAAAGTATCCCGGAAGCCGGAACATAGATGTCCACAGGGAATATTTCGTCTCATTGTGCAGCGCCACCTTCACATTATCCAGCACCGACATTTTCTTAAACAGCCGGATATTCTGGAATGTTCTGGCCACACCGGTCTGGCAGATCTGCGCCGGGTTTTTCCCCACCAGATTTTCTCCATCCAGCTTAATGGTTCCATTGTTCGGCCGGTACACACCGGTCAGCATATTGAACACCGTAGTTTTCCCCGCACCGTTCGGGCCGATCAGCCCGTATAGCATCCCTTTTTTAATGCTGATCGTAAAATCATCCACCGCCCGAAGGCCGCCAAAAGAGATCCCCAAACCATTGACTTCCAATAAAGCCATTTTAATCAACCTCCTTTTGGTGACGCTTGAACAGCTTCATCTCCATCAGCCGTTCTTTAACTTCCGAATTATTAAAGAGCATCATAACAATCAACACGATGGAATACAGCAGCATCCGGTAATCGTCCGCTCCCCGCAGCATTTCCGGGAGCACAGTCAGAATCACCGCAGCGATAATCGATCCCTTGATGCTTCCCATACCGCCAAGAACCACGATAACCAGGATCTCAATGGATTTGTTGTAATCAAATGTCGTAGGCTTGATAATACCCACGTTATGAGCATAAACCACGCCGGCAATCCCTGCGAAAAACGCGCCGATGACAAACGCCAGCACTTTAAAACGGCTCACCGGTATGCCGATGGACTCCGATGCGATATAATTATCCCGCAGGGAACAGATCGCCCGTCCATGCCGTGATTTTACCAGATTCGTAATGATGACAATGGTCAGTATGACCAGGATAAATACCAGTGTATAATGCTGGTAGTTGGAGTACATGGGTATCTTGGAGAGGCCCTTGGAGCCGTTGGTAAACGGCAGCGCATTCAGGATGGATTTTACAATCTCACCAAAAGCCAGTGTTACGATAGCCAGATAATCCCCGTGCAGTCTTAATACCGGTACTCCGATCAGGAAACCGAACACGGCCGCCATCACACCGCCTGCGATCAGCGCCAGGAAGAATTCCGCATAGGACGGCAGTTCCATGGACGTGGAAATCAGAGCTCCTGTATAGGCGCCAATGGACATAAAACAGGCATGCCCCAGGGATAACTCTCCCAGAAACCCGGTAACCAGATTCAGGGATACCGCCAGCATTATGTTAACTCCGATGGGAACGATCAGCGCCGTATACTGACGGTTTAAAATTCCGCTCTTCATCAGTATCGTAAGCAGAATATAGGAAGCTATGATAAATACAATCTCCAGAATAAATCCTTTGCTTAATTTCTTTTTCACGGTCCCCACCTACACTTTCTCTGTACTGTTTTTGCCCATGAGGCCGGAAGGCTTCACCAGCAGCACCACAACCAGCACGCCAAATACGATTGCATCCGCGAGTTCCGTAGAAATATAGGCTTTGGAGATACTTTCAATAATGCCCAGCAGGATACCGCCGATCATCGCTCCGGGCACACTGCCGATCCCTCCCAGAACGGCTGCCACGAACGCTTTGATACCGGGCAGGGCGCCAAGCGTGGGCCGCAAGGACTGATACTGGCATATGTACAGGATACCTGCGACAGCCGCCAGAAAAGAGCCGATCGCAAAGGTCATGGAGATCGTTCTGTTTACATTGATCCCCATCAGCGATGCCGCGCCTTTATCTTCTGAGACTGCCCTCATAGCGCTCCCCGCTTTTGTCTTATTGATAAACAAAGTGAGTGCGACCATACAGACTGTAGTGACCAAAAGGGTTACGATCGTCAGACCGGAAACCGTAACACTGCCAAGCTTGATGGCCGGCACATCGATAATGGACTTGAACGGAATCGGGGTCGCTCCGAAAATCAACAGGGAAGCGCTCTGCAGGAAATAGCTGACACCGATCGCCGTAATCAACACGGCCAGAGGCGGTGCCTTCCGCAGAGGTTTGTAAGCTACCTTCTCTATCCCCACACCCAGGACCGCACAGGTAACGCAGGTCAGCAGTACAGCCGGAATCGCCGGCAGCTGCATATTAATGATGGCCACATACAGAGCATAAGCTCCTACCATAATGATGTCGCCGTGAGCAAAATTGATCATTTTCGCAATTCCGTAAACCATCGTATAGCCCAAAGCGATCAACGCATAGATACTGCCCGTCCTCAAGCCGTTGAGCAACTGTTCTATGATATTTGTCAGCATCCTCTCACCTCTCATATTTCGATTGATACATATCTTTCAAGCTCTCTTGCAAAATATGTATCAACCGAATCCTTTGTTCTTATCAACAACTGGAAAAAGGGCGTCATATAGATGACGCCCTGTCCTCATTCATTAATCTGCTGTATAAGCGTACTGTCCTTCTTTAATTTCGATGAATTTTGCACCCTTATTCGGTTCACCGCTCTTATCGAAGGTCATGGCTCCGGTCAGTCCGTCTACAGTCAGGCCGTCCATTGCAGCGATCAGATCTGCATTCTCAATGGAACCAGCTTTTTCCATAGCCGCTTTCATTACATATACGGCGTCGTAACCATCTGCTGCGAACTGGTCAGGCGTTGCACTGTAAGCAGCCTCATAAGCAGTCGTGAACGCTTTCGCGCTGTCATCACTGGCCAGGAACGGACTTAAGAAAATAGCTCCTTCTACAAAGGCAGGATCTGTAACAGCCGCCAGGACTCCGTCCCATCCGTCACTGCCGAAGAAGGGAAGACTCATTCCCATGTCATTAGCCTGTGCGGTGATATAAGCTGCATCGTTGTAGTATGCCGGTACGAAGATAGCTTCCGCGTCTGTAGCCTTAATCTTGGTCAGCTGTGCGGAGAAGTCTACATCATTCGTCTGGAACGCTTCGCTGGCTACAATCTCGCCGCCTTTTTCCGCTACTACTTCTTCGAATTTATCTTTAATACCTGTGCTGTATTCGTCCGAGGTATTGTAGATTACTGCGATTTTCTTCAGTCCTTTTTTGTCGATCATGAAGTCCGCCATAGCCTGGCCCTGCAGCGGGTCTGTAAAGCAGATACGGAACGCGTTGTCATTTTCAATACAAGCGATCGCGGAACCGGAAGGGGTGATCTGAAGGATTCCATCCTGGTAGGTCAGATCTGTGATCGCCAGGCCAGCGCCGCTGGTAACTGTACCAAGCAGTGCGTTGATTCCGTCATCCATCAGGGACTGGTAAGCGGGAACTACAGTTTCCTCACTCGCCTCGTCATCTTTAAAGTTTAATGCGAACTGATATGTAGTATCTCCTACTTTTACGCCGCCTGCATCGTTGATCTCTTTGATCGCGATCTCAGCACCCTGCTTAACGGAATTACCATAGGAAGCAGCGGAACCGGTCAGGGGCCCTAAACCTCCGATTACAAATGTATTCTCTCCGGCTGCGGGCGCTGCATCGGCATCCGCATCCGCGTCAGAAGCATCGGCTGCCGCGTCATCTGCCGCAGGTTTGCTGTCTTCTGCCGGCGTGCTGCCTTCTTCTTTAGAGCCGCAGGCCACTAAAGACAGAGCCATTACAGAAACTAACATAAGTGAAACCAGTTTCTTTTTCATAAAGTTCTCCTCCTTAAAATGTGTAAAAGATTGTGCCTGGAAAAAGGCCAAAAACGATGAAGACTCCTATGGTAAGAAGCCTTCAGCTTGTTTGTAATCATACTATTTTTGATATTGTTTGTCAACCTATTTCTGTATACAAACATCCATTTTCTTTAATAAGATAAAGTTTTAACCCATTACCGCAGGGGATGTTCTTCCGGGGCTTTTTTGCGCACAAAAAAGGGAGCATCTAACTTCTTCTTAGACACTCCCTCTTTAATTCACTTCGTCCATTGGACTATACCTTCCTTATTAGAAATCTGATGTCTAACCTTACGTTCTCGGTGGTCTGTACCTCCTTTGCTTAGACTTTGAATAAAAAGCTTAAGTTTTTGGTGGCCCGTACCTCTCTTTCTTGATTTCTTTTGATGTTTTTATTATAGGAGGTTTTGTCCAAATTGTCAACACTATTTTTGATTATTTTTTATATTATCTGTCAATTTGTTTTTATGCGGCAAGTTGTCTCACGATATATAAAAGATTCCGCCGCTGCCTTCATCCTGGCTTTCTTTCCTGTTATGATAGATCTTCGTGCAGAATGCGAACAGATAATAGCTGATCAGGCCGATTCCAAGGATTCTTCCAAACATGACCGGATAGGAATCCACAATCCGCTCCACAAAGCTCTGAAGGAACCAGAACTCAAACACCGAATATAGCCCCCATACAATCGAACTCTCCAGGCAGATAATCCCCTGATAATTAAAAGGTTTCTCATTATAGTCCCACCAGACTCCTCCGAATACCCGGATCATTATCTTAGCCGTACAGAACTCAATCGCCGTAGCCATCAACGACCCAAATACAAATAGTTCCAGATAGTTACCTGCAAACGGCCTCAGTACAAAATACACCGTCAGTGCTCCCACACCATAAATCGGGCAAATCGGGCCCCGGATAAAACCACGGTTGGTAAGTTTCTTGTTACAAAATGACATATAGATAGATTCAATCGTCCATCCCAGTATGCTGTAAATAAAAAACCAATGCACTACATAGTATACATCCACACCCATAAACGTATGTCCCAACACTTTTCTTTCCCACCCTTTCTGTCTTTTGATTTTTTGCGCTTTAAACAGCCGGCTGTACTTAAGAACTAATCATCTGTTCTGTGTTTTACAACGCCATACAAAATAAACAATACAACTGCCGCTCCGGCAGCGATGCCGCCCCATTTCACAAAGCCGGCGAAAATCCCGTTTCCCGCAGCCTCCACCATACTGCCCAGGGCTCCGTTACCGGCCAGCGTCTCCGCCAGCGCCCCGCGTCCTACCGTGCCGAGGAACAGATAGATCAATCCAGCGGGTAAAGCCGCGATTCCAGCCCATAACATACACTGTGACATGCTCCGTCGTACCAGACCGGTCAGGAACAGCATGCAGACGATCAGCACGATCAGCAGCACCTTCGTCATTGGCGCGAACAACGTATGTATCAAATTCAGAGTGGATGGGCTTATATTCCCCGCCACCTGCTGCGGCGTCGGTATCACCGCCACTACATAATCAGAAGCCTGCTCTACTACAAACATCAGAGCAGAACGCGCCTCCTGGCTAATGTTCAGCCCATTTTTCTGCGCTACCTCGTCAAGCCCTTCCCCGAACACTTTGGATAGTTCATCCGCTGTAACCGCACCTGCATCTTTGCCCAGAACGATGTAATTCATACAATCCGCAGCATAATCCGAGATAAATCCACTGACAGCGTCTGATTCCAGTATCTGATCCATGGTATCATCGGGAAGCCCGAATAAAACCAGATATTTCTGCGCCTCCCCCATCTTGGCGCCGGCCAGTTCCTTCAGATTAAGCTCTTTTACTACCGTCTTGACATTCTTCTGACTTGCGATCTGTTCCATGGAAATGACCCCGATCAGGCCTGTCAAGCATATAAATACCACCAGACTCAGAACAGCAGCCACAAAACCTGAGAAAACACCGCCGCTCTTTTTTCTTCTTCTGCTCATTTTCTAACCCTCACACTTTTGCTGTCCAAATTACTTGTTCATTATAATGTAAAAGCTTTCAAATAACAACCGCATGCAACAAAAATTTAACAATCCTTAGGAAAAATTAAGAATTCCTTTATGAATGAGATTTGGGGGATGTATTGCAAGGGGCCGGGAAAAGAGGGACGCGGCGGGGGGATTCGGGGATGGGCCGCAAACATCGGGGGGACAAACCGCTTCGGACGGACCTAAGAATGGGTAACTCCGAAGAGGACGAAACCTCCGATTAGCAGGACCCGGGACAAACTCGCCATAGTACGGCTCAAACAGTGTCCCGGGTCCTGCGAGGTTTCGCCCTCTTCTGCGTAACCCATTCTAAGGTCCGTCCTCAAGCGGTTTGTCCCCCCGATGTTTGCGGCCCATCCCCGAATCCCCCCGCCGCGTCCCTCTTTTCCCTACTGTGTATAAGGCCGAGTTCCATGGTCGGATGGTTGTAGTTGCACAGCTGTTTTCATATATCTTGCTGATCTTTGCAGGTCTGTTTTGTAGCTCCTTGAAGATCTGTTTTCAATTAATTATAGACAAATTTTCGTCTCTAGCTGAATATGTTTTGATATTTGTACGTCCACTTCGTTTGTGTAAGCGGATTCGTCTGCTTTGCCTTGAAATCACATTTCCTTTTCTAATAGTGGTCTGAACACCTCTATTAGATCAGAAAGATGTTTTTTTGTATGACTATCGTCGCGTATCCGTTTAGCGGGTGGTTTAACGTTGCGCACAGTTCATTCCTCTGTCGGGAACATCCAAAGCAATAGGCAGGGGCTATGCAACCCGTGAATACAGGGTTTCGCCTGCGAAACTCTCCGTCTGCGGCGGGCCCCGTTAGCGGCATCTTCTTTTTCGCTGCGGTGTGATCCCTGCGGAGCTTTTTAAATTCATAGGAGCGCATTCTTATGGAGATTGGGATGTCTAAAAGGTATGTTTTTGAAAGAATATTGATATATTGCGCATGAAAATGTACGCCGATTGGTATTTCAGACCTTGGACGCTTAGGAATATTTGTTCAAAGTGCGCTATCGTATTTTACAGGCATATCTTTTGACACTCTAGCCTATGAAGTCGCCGCCACCCGTTAAACGGGTGGCTCGGGATGCGGGCTCTAAGCCCGCTCTACTTGGCGACGCCTCAAGGCGCTGGCTTTCTCTTTAATGCCATGGAAAGTCTGCCCTTTGCAG
>NZ_JAWDIY010000049.1:0-33445 GCF_032380655.1 Diplocloster hominis
AGGCCGCAGATTCAGGATGCACGGCGGACTTCACGTCCGACGGGCAAGGGCCACTGAACCGGGAACGCATCATGCGTTCCTGGTGAATTGGCCCGGTTCCTGAATCTGCGGCCTGGATTCCACTTAGCAGCAGCCAGCATACAGCCCTCCGCCCGCCAAAGGACAGGCACCCGCCCCGCCTCCCCAGACAGGAGCATCCCATCCCGTCCCCCGGAGGGCTTCCCGGACCACTGGAGAGCTACCCGGACCACTGGAGAGCCTACCCGGACCAGCTCACTGCTTCTTAGCTATCACCCCTTTATGGATCACATATTCTGTTTCAATAATTTTCGATTCAAACATATAGCGTTCGGACAGAATCAGAATCGGCACACCGTACCTGCTCAGTTCAATCATCAGCCGGTCTATGACATGATCCGGCTCGTCCTTTAAAAAGGGGGAGGGAATAAAGACCAAAAGTAATTTCGGTTTGCATAATATCCATTTACAGAACGCAAGCTGCATGATCTGTTCCTGCGTCAGGCTTCTGATACTTTTTTCGAGATCGAGGCCAGGCATCAGCTTTCTGACGTAATCCTCCGCCAGCTTCCTATATTTATGATGCAGGAAAAAGCCTGGGTTTTTCAGGCACAGCGGATAGCAGGCATTTTCCGCAATGCTTAGATTTTCAAACAGAAGATTGTCCAGGTTAGCGAAATCGACGCAGCCGATCTCCCCTCTGGCGATGGCCCGGCTCAATACGTTCAAATTACGGGGCCTGCCTTCATATATGAATTTTCCTGCAGTAGGATTTGCCCTGCCGGTGAACACGCTTTTGATTCCCAGGTAATCCGTACCGCTGCGGCAGTTGATTTCGGCGATTTCGCCTTTGGACAGCTTCAGGGAAAACTGCTGCAGATGACCGCAGCAGATATCCTGCGCTTCCAGCACGATACCCTTGAAGCCGTCGAAAAAACGGTCGTCCTTCTTTTTTAACAGTTCGCTTGGATTGGATTCCTCGTCCGCGTTAATCAGGCGCGCGATCTCGGAATACTCGATCTCAACTCTGCTGTAGCTGCCAACCCCTCTGCCCTTTTCGATGACCTGTACCCGATCCAGTGTATTCAGCGATATATTGTTCAGGGATTCAATCTGGCAGATGGCGTAACCAATCTGCGCCAGCCGTTCATAAAGCTGACGAAGCTTATTGCGCTCCTTGGATCGCAGCATACCGTTGATGTCCGATACGATAATCAATTTGTGATGGCACGCCACCGCGTGCAGGATCTCGATCTGCAGCCGCTGGAACGTGGTCAGGTCCCTGATTTTCATATGGAGCGGTATATCAATATCAAAAAACTCCATCAGCCTGGCGGCCACTTTCTTATGTTTCCTTCGTTTGATGAAAAAACTGGGAATGAAAATATTATCCACGATAGTCAGCGACTCAAACAACTGCGAATTGCCGGAAATGACCGACGTAGTCTCCGATATCACCCTTCTGATGATGCTATTCCGGTCATCGGATACAATTCCTTGTTCATTATAATAAAAATCTCCCGACACCAGGCTGTTTTTGCAGCGGAAAAACTGGATCAGCATCTCTTTTTCAAACGAATCATCGGTGATAATCCCGCTGATTTCCCCTTTGCAGAAATGCAAAAAGAAAGGCCCTTTTTGTATCCTTCCCTGTCTGATGAATCCGTTATGCATTCTGAATATTTCTTTTTTCATACACGCCTCTTATCTGTCCGGTACCGGGGAACTCTGTCCCTGTCTGGGAACCGTAATTTTGACATTGGTACCCACACCCGGTGTGCTGAAAATATAGATGCCGTATTCGTCGCCGAACAATAGCTTGATCCTCTGGGATACATTTTTGAGGGCGATGCCCGTATGGCCGTTTTTCAGCTTTTTTTCTTTTTCGGCGTCATATTTTTCCCGCGGCTGAAAAGGCGTTTCGTTGAGGGAATCGTTCAGCGCCTGCAGTTCCTTCTCCGGCATGCCCATTCCCGAATCTTTGACGCTGATAAACAGATGTGTTTCCGTCTGCTCGAACGTAATCGAAATGGTCCCTCTGTTGACCTGCGCTTCCAGCCCATGGCGGACGCTGTTTTCCACGATCGGCTGCAGAGTCAGCTTCGGAAGCCTCAGGCACCGGATCTGCTCCTCGTCGTCCAGGAAATTAATCTCCAGCTTTAACTCATCTCCAAACCGATACTTCTGTATTAAGAAATAATTGTTGATATTTTCCAGCTCATCGTCCACGGTCACCAGAAACTGTACGTCGGATATGGTATAGCGGAAAAAAGAGGACAGCGCCTGTGCCACATTGGCCAGGGATTCCATGCCGCTGGTTAAGGCATCTCCGCGCATCGCCTCCAGCGTATTATAGAGAAAATGCGGGTTAATCTGGTTTTGCAGAGCCAGATATTCCGCCTGCTTGTTCGCTTCCTTTAACAGCTCCTCCCTGTTAATCAGCTCGTTGATATGGTTGAGCAGATTTTCTTCCTCGGTCAGAAACATATGCGTGGACGGCATGATTTTTAAACTGCTGGTCTTTCCGTTCATAAACTCGTTATAGGACTTTTTCAGCCCTTTGATGGAGGTCTGTATCCGAAACAGGTATATCATCAGAAGCAGTATCCCTGTCAAAAAAAGCAGGGTGCTGACGGCGATATAAAGCTTACTCCCACCGTTAAGCAGCATATATACGGACACCAGCAGATCAGCACTGACAAACACGATCAAAGCCGCCATCACCACGTTTAAAAATTTGGAAATTGTATAGCGTTTCACGAATCCATCTCCTTATATCCCCTGCCTGCCCTATGCAAACAGCTTGCGGTATTCATTCGGCGACACGCCGGTATATTTTTTAAACCGCTTGGTAAAATATTTCGCATCGTTGAACCCCACCTCCTCGGCGATTTCATTTACACTTTTATTGCGGTTAATTAAAAGTTCTTTGGCGTGCTGCACGCGCGTATAGGTCAGGTAATCGATTAACGATTTTCCCATCTGCTTTTTAAATATACTGGATAAATATGTCTCGTTCAAGCCCACATGTCTGGCAATCTCCTCCAGTTTCACCGGCTCCATGTAGTGTTCCTCAATATAGAGCTGCGTCTCCCGGATCGGCTGCGTGTTCTGGTCCTCCTTTTCCTCACAGCAGCGCTTCAAAAGCATCTCAAAAATCTCGCTTAAATAGTTGAAAGCGCCCGAGATGCTGTAAAAATACTCTTTCTGCGAAATCAGGTTATCCTGCGTGAATTCTTTAAAATCTGATATTGGGAAGGTCTGGATGCCTTTGAAAAACATCTTCACGAGCATCTGATAAATTTCAAGTACCACGTTACCGTCTATCTTCCCTGAAAAACGGTAAAGATACGTCACAAGCTCGTTGATTTGTGCGGACACCGCTTCGCTGTCCGCGTCCACCACATCCTTTAGAAACTGTTTCCTGAAATTCTCATTGATAAAATAGGATGCCTCAAGCTCCACTGCCGGTATGTCGCTATATTTGATGATTTTATTTTTCCCTTTCATGATTTTGTAGTGAATACAGGCCCGGCATTCCTTCACACAGTCACTGATTCTGCCGAACTCCCCGCACACACTGCTGATACCGATGGTAAAATTAATTCTCTGCAGTATGTCGTTGACTACCAGCAGCTTGTTTTTCACCTGGTTTAATTGAATCCTGGCCTGTTCCAGCGAGTCCTTGTCCCCGTTGAGCAGACAGAAAAAGCTGTTGCCCGAAAGCGCGGTGACGATCTCGATATGCTCGCCTTTTAATTCCCCGACGACAATGTCCTTGATTTTATTCTTTAAAAAATCCTGGACGGAAACTGTATTTTCCTCATTGCTCAATATGAATTCCACCTGCAATAGCTGCCACGCCCTGCCCTGGAATTTCAGATGGTATTCCTCCATAAACCGGTTGAGATTATGTATCTTCGGCGCTTGCGCCGCGTCATTCAAAATAAGTGTCAACAGGTTGACTTTAATTTCCTGCATTGATTTGAGCGCCAGGCTTTCCTTTTCAAGCGGCAGGGCGATCTCACGGTCGATGAGTTCCATCCCCTTTTGCAGGGCGTGCTCTAGTTCCTCCTTCTGTATCGGCTTCAGCAGATAATCCACGACTCCGTAGCGCAGCGCCTGATGCGCATATGGGAACTGGCTGTAGCCTGTAATAATGATGACTTTAATTTCGGGGAACTGATCGTGCAGCTTTTTAATCAAATCGATTCCGCTCAAGCCCGGCATCTGGATATCCGTAATCAGAATATCCGGTGACAACTCCTGACACATTTGAAACGCTCTGCTGCCGTCGTGCGCTGATCCAATCACCTCGAGTCCGTGCGCCTCCCAGTCGATCAGCGCTTCTATCAAACGGCATATATGCTGTTCATCATCTACGATGATTACTTTTCTTCTAGCCACGTCCATCATCCTTCTCTTCCTCTTTGCACAGCGAAAGCGCCCTTTGTTAAGGCGCTTCCCCGGAGCATGTTTGAAAATCAGCTCCTGCTATCTGCCACCCCAGCAACGAGCACTTTTGCTAAAATTGATAAATAGGTATCCCAAAACCTGCCAATATTTGTTTTAGTTCTTCCATCTGTTCCGCGGAAGGCGGGGTCAAATCCTCCAGCGGATAGTTCCTGCCCAGACTATAATATTTTCCGCGGCCCAGTTTGTGATAGGGTAAAAGTTCCATACCCGTCACGTGAGCGCATTCTGATGAGACAAAACGCGCCACCGCGCCGATCTCCTCTGCCGTATCATTAAAACCCGGAATAACGGGAATGCGGATAAACAGTTTGTTTCCATAGATTCCGGTCATTTTATCTGCCAGCTTTATATTCTCCAACACCAGCTCATTCCCCTGTCCCGTCCATAAGCGGTGTTTTTCACTGTCCATATGCTTGATGTCCATGAAAACGGTATTCAGATACGGGAGTACCTTCTCGTAATCCTCCTTGTCCGCATAGCCGCAGGTTTCGATTCCCGTATCGATCCAGCGCTCCGTCAGCATTCTGAGCAGCGCATAGGTAAATTCAGGCTGTGCCATCGGCTCGCCGCCGGACAAGGTCACACCGCCTCCGGATGCCTCATAAAAAGGCACGTCCCGTTTTACTATATCATAAACCTGTTTTACCGTCATTTTATCACCGGTCGTTTTTCTGCATTTCGCGTAACAGGCTGCGGTACAGGCAAACGCATGCTCTCTCGTATGACAATCCCTGCAGATATTGCGGTCTGCATTGAGATCATCGCCGATGGCTCCATACGGACATGCCCTGAGACAATTTTTACAACCGAAGCATTTGTCCGGGAAAAAACTCATTTCAGGCGCGAACAGCTGGGTTTCGGGATTGCTGCACCACCGGCAGCGCAGATAACAGCCTTTTGTGAAAACCGTCGTTCTCACTCCGGCTCCGTCGTTAATCGCATAGCGCTCAATATTGGCCACAATACCGGTCGTTTCTGATAATTGATCAATATCCTGCCTTAGCAGTTCATCGCGGATCATAATTTATCCCTTCGCCTTCCTTATTTTCTCTTGTAAAGCAGCACTGCCAGGACTATGACTACGCCCTTCACAATCATCTGAGGATAAGAGGCTATTCCCATCAGGTTCATGATGTTATACAGTACGCCCATCAGCATGGCACCGACAATCGTCTTTGTCACACTGCCGGAACCGCCGGTCATAGCCGCGCCGCCGATGACTACAGAGGCAATCGCGTCCATTTCATAGCCGTCCCCCACCGTAGCCGTTCCCATGCCGAGACGGCCGCACAGCAGAATCCCGGCGATCGCGAAGCACAGACCTCCCAGCGCATAGCTGAGCACCAGATACGTCTTGACTTTTATACCGGCCAGATACGCCGTTTCCTTGTTGCCGCCGATTGCGTAGATCCCGCGTCCAAACCTGGTACGGTTTAAGACGAATAAGAATACGAGATAGACGATAATCATCACCAGCACCGGATTGGGAATTCCAACGGTGGTGCCTTTCACCCAGTTTGGCAGAAACGTCCCGTCAATCCGGCGGTTCTGTCCGGTCTGGTACATGTACGCTGCGCCTTTTAGTATCGTCGTCATGGCTAACGTGGCTATAAACGGAGCGATATTTAAAAAGGCTACCATGGAACCGGAAACCGAACCGATTACCAGCGCCAGCAGCAATACGATAAATACTGAGACAATGCCGTGTCCGTCCTGGATCAGCCCCGCCGTCAGGCAGACCGTGATACAGACGTAAGCACCGGTGGATAAGTCGATACCTCCGGTAATGATGATCACGAGCATCCCGATTGCGCAAATGGCATAAATCGAATTCTGAATCAGCACCGACATCAGATTGTTCTTTGTAAAGAACGCCGGTGACAAAAAGCAGCTTGCAATAAACAGTATCACAAAAGCGATGATGACGAAATTAGACAATGCGAAATCTGCTATTTTTTTCAACCTGTCTTTTCCTGTTTTCACATTTTTCATATTTACCTCCAGTGGCGTATTTACTGCGCCAGATATTCAGGTATGGGTGAACATCTTTTTGTTCAACCTTTCCTCCATTCGTGCGTATTCCCGCACATAAAGATATACTTTACAGGGCTATTCCTGTTGCATAACGCATAATGGAATCTTCACTCAATTCTTCTCTTGACAGTTCACCCTGCACCTTTCCTTCATACATCACGTATACGCGGTCGCTGATGCCGATGACCTCCGGCAGGTCCGAAGAGATCATGATGATCGTATTTCCCTGAGCCGCCAGTTCTTTCATAATCATATAGATTTCATATCTCGCGCCCACATCAACACCCCTTGTCGGCTCGTCGAGTATCAGAATACCCGGCTGCGTCGCCAGCCATTTGGCCAGCACCACCTTCTGCTGGTTACCGCCGCTTAAGCTGCTGACGGGATTTTCGATGTTTTCCGTCTTAATGCTCAGTTCCTCTTTCAGATGATTCACAATTGCTTTTTCCTTACCCGGAAATAAAAGGCCGTATTTGATTATTCTTGACAAAGAAGCCATAGATATATTGAAACGGATTGTCTGGTTCAGGATCAACCCCGTTGTTTTTCGATCTTCTGTCACATACCCGATTCCAGCCTTGATGGCTGCGGCGGGAGAGTTGAATTTCACTTCTTTTCCTTTTAGTTTTACAACCCCCTTCCCCTTCACCTGGTATGCGCCGATTACCGCCGACATCAGTTCGGTTCTGCCTGCTCCCAGCAGACCTGATATTCCCACGATTTCGCCGGCGTGAAACTGCATCGAAGCGTTCTGAACGATATTCGTGTCATACAGCGGATGCGGTACGGAATAATCGCAGATCTCTAACGTCACGTCCCCCGCCTTTGTATCCATATGCGGATACATGTTTTCCATTTTACGCCCGATCATGGCGGCGACAAGCTCATCCACCAGGATCTCTTTTGTCTGGAAGGTGTTGATCATTTTGCCGTCCCGCATGACGGACACCCGGTCCGAAAGCCGGAAAATTTCCTCGAGACGATGCGTGATATAGACGATGGAGATTCCCGTTTCCTTAAGCTTCTCAAGCATTTCCATCAGGAAATCGATCTCGCGTCCCGTCAGCGGAGCCGTCGGTTCGTCCAGTATGAGGACACTGCCGCCCAGATAAATCGCTTTGGCAATTTCAACCAGCTGCTGTTGTCCCACCGTCAAATATTTAATTTTTGTTTTCACATTTAAGTCCAGTGAAAATTTTTCCAGAATTTCACCCGCCTCGGTGTACATCTTCTTCCAGTCTATACCTGCGGCAGATACGGGCTGGTTGCCCAGGAAAATATTTTCCGCAATACTCAAGTCCGGAATCAGCTCCAGCTCCTGATGCACGATTGTAATCTTCTCTTTTTTGGCGTCCATTGGAGAACCGATTTTTACTTTTTTCCCATTCAGCAATATTTCTCCCGAATAAGAATTCGCCGGGAATTTACCGGTCAGCACATTCATCAGCGTGCTTTTACCCGCGCCGTTTTCCCCGCAAAGCGCGTGGATTTCGCCCGGCTTAACCTGAAAGTTTACGCTGTCCACCGCAGTAAGACCGCCGAATTTCTTGGTTATGTCTTTTAGTTCCACTGCATACCCATTGCCCATTCCTTGCACCACCTAACCTTCGTTGATATGGAGCCGGAGCCGCCGCACCCGCGGTTTATCAGCCGATGCGGCGGCTCCTGACTGTCTCCGTTTTAGAATTAATATGTAGAATTCGGGTCTAAGTAGTTATCCACATTCTCAGTGGTAACGAGATCGTTCATAACGTAGAAGGTAGAAGGTGTCGATACGCCGCTTGCCTGCAATGCAGCCATGTAAACAGCCCATTTCCCCATCTGTCTCGGATCGTTATACGCGTCGCAGACCATTCCCTTGTCTCCATCCTTAATCCACTGCAGTACGGATTTCCGTCCGTCAATCGTACATACCAGGATATCTCCAAGCCTGTCGATCTGCTCCAACGCCGCTTCCACGCCCTGCGCGCCGCCGTCGCATGCGGCGAAGATAACGTCGATATCAGGATTTGCCTGTAATACGTCCAGCGTCGCGTTCATAGCCGGTTCGGGCAGCCACTGATAATACTGGTATGCCACAATATTCAGATTGTTCTTGCCGTACTTGTCAAGCATGTAATCGGTCCATCCCATGATCTGACCCCATCTGCGCAGGTCGGATTCTTTTTCCTGGGGAGCGGAGGACAATACGAACGCTTTGACCTCGTCCTTCCAGCCGTTCTTTTCATCGTAGTAGCGCGCCAGCTCAAAGCCCGTCTTATAACCGGAATCCTGTACGTCCGCGGACACAAAGGTGAAGGGACCGCTGAAGTCCACAGCCTGATTGACAACCGTCAGAGGGATATCCGCCGCGATGATGGAATCAAGGCCTACGTTGGTGGAGTTGTAAGGATTGACAATGATGGACTCCATGCCCAGGTTGATCAAGGTCTCGACGTCGGCGATCTGCTGGTTCATGTCGTCGTTGGCATCGTAAATGGTCAGATTTACGCCCAGGTAATCCGCTTCCGCCTGTGCGAAATCCACAAGCTGCTCATACCACTCGGAGCCCGCGATACGGTGCTGGGAAAAACCAATGTTCATGCCTTCAAACTGGTTCTGCGTACCGATCATCTGATCGGCAAGCGCGCCTTTTAGTTCCGGCGTCGACTGGAAAGAGCCGTCTACTACGTCCGCCCCTTTCGGGTCTACCGCCTTGGCATAATCAATGACCAGTTCCGCCGTGTCATGGAATGCGCCTTCCGCTTCCGCAGCGGCATCCGCTCCTTTAGCCGCATCTGCATCCGATGCTTCCGGAGAGGCCGTTTCCGTTGACGGTTTTTCGGAACCTGCATCCGGCGCTTGTGTGGATGCCGTGCCGCCGCAGCCCGCGAGGGTGGAGATTGCCATAGCGATGACAAGCGCTATGCTGGTACATTTTGTCAGTTTTCTTTTCATGTTCTTCCTCCTTAGAATACATTATACATTGCTATGAGCACTCAGCGCCCGTATTCCGGGCACTTGTGTGCGGTGTATGAAAAATAGTCAGCGAGGCTTTTTCGAGTGCTGCTATTTCTCAAAGTTTCTCCTCAGTTCTTGCAATGATGTCTTCCTGCACGTCCTTTGACAGCTGGGTAAAATAAGCGCTGTAGCCGGCGACACGGACCAGCAGATTTGCATATTTATCCGGATCCTTCTGCGCCTCCAGCAGCGTTTTCTTACTGACTACATTAAACTGCATCTGGTTGCCACCCATTGCAAAATACTGATCGATCAGACTGACGAATCTTTTTAAACCATCATTTTTGTTTACCTGTACTGTGTTTTCCATTAAAATCCCATCCTTTCTGAAATGAATTTATAATTCCGAAACGAATTTATATTTACTAAAATTCATAGAATACTAAGCCAGTTCCTCGGGGCTGAATTTCAAGTTATACAGCGAGCCGCAGGAAAACAGTTCGTTGTGCAGTTTTGCTACGGAAGCGATCGCCGCTGTGGGGCCGCTCACATCCGTTCCTCTCATGGGTGACTGTCCGTCCGCCACCGACATGTAGGCATCGCGCCCATCCGGTGTAGCCCCGCACACATGACCGAACGGTGTGTTGCTGGATACGGTGCTTGTGGAGCAGTGCAGTGTGCCGCCGATCGGGCCCCTGCCATACCTTGTGTTCTTGTACGAAGACAGCTCCTTCGCTATCATCGCCATCAGATCCCGGGCGATAAAGTCCACTTCATCCACGTCGTTGCCGTATTTCGGCACCGCCAGGCACATCGCCTTGATCTGCGGGCCGGTGGGCACCGTCGTCTCATCCTGCCAGTTCGTCTCCAGCGCGTGCTGTAACTGGGCGCCTGTGATCAGCTTATCTTCGAAGATCAGCTTCCGGATGACATAGAGGCTGTTTGCCACGTTTGCCGTTCCGATGGTCTGCTGGCCGGTCAGGTCGTATTTCGCGCCGCCCTGTTTGATTGGTTTGCCCCGGGGAATCGTCGTGGTCGGGCATGCGAAGATGGCCGCCATCGGCTCCTCCAGTTTCTCTTCCCATACCTGGTCGATGGTATTCTCCAGGATCGCTTCCATCTTAATGTAGTACTTCATCTGGTCGACGAACGCGTCCTCCGCTTCCTGATAGCTCTCAAACGTGGCAAGCGTCCTGCCGTTGGCATTTTCATGCAGACAGATTCCGGTGCGGGGGTCTCTCCCGTTATAGAGCGACATCTCCAGCGCCTTCGTACAATTCAGCCACGCGCCTCCGGTTCGTCCGCCCAAAAGTCCCGGAGCCCCCGGTTCGATGCAGCCGATGATGCAGTAATTGTAAGCATCCCTCATCTCATACCCCCGGTTCATCAATGCCCTCGTATAGACTTCATCATTAAAGATGGACGGCAATCCGGTGCCGAGACGGACCACCTCCGCCACCCGCATCTTGAATTCCATCGGCGTTTTTTTATGGAAACGCACGGTCAGCGACGGCTGAGGGACTCTCGTATGATAAGTAGCGTCCAGCGCGATATAACTCATATCGTTGGTGGCGTCTGCCATGGTCTCAGGGTCCACGCCGCCGATCGTCAGGTTCTGGAACATGGGTACGCCCCGGTAAAAATCTGTATCAATCCAACTGCGCACCTTATTGCACGTATAAATCTGTAAAAAGAAGTTCTCCGTTAACTCGACTGCCTGCTCCTTAGTCAGCGTTCCTTCCGCTATACCCGCCTCATAGTACGGCTGCATGAACTGGTCGAAACGTCCGAACGATACGCCTGCTCCGCTGTCCTCGATCTGGATGCAGATGTGCGTCAGGATAATGAATTGCAGCGCCTCTTTGAAACTGCGCGCCGGATTCTTCGGCACATGACGGCATATTTGGGCCATCTCCAGAAGCTCCTGCTTCCTTACCTCACCGCTTTCCTCCGCCGCCATCTTTTCGGCAAGGTCCGCATACCGCGCGGCAAATTGGATGACTGCGTTGGCGCTGATGATGGCCGCTTCATAGAAGTCTTTTTTCTTTACACATTCGGGGTCGTTCTTGTAATCAATTTTGGAAAGCCCCTCCTGGCACTGGTCAATGATTGTCTGCAGGCCGTTCTTAATCAGCCATGGATGATCCGGCGCAAAATGTCCGTCGCCGCCCTGGAAATAGGTGCCGATATCGGCGGCTTTTAGGTCATAGTGCGTTGCCAGCGCTTCCTTCGGAAGCCTCGTACGCAGCATGTCGGTAATTGTCTTGCCTTTCCACCAATCGCATATTTCCTGAATCACCGGTTTATCTTCTTTGTGGAGTATGTAACGGTCAGCCGGACGTTTGTCAAGCGGATACGGATCTTCATGAATCATTTCTTTCTCGACCCATTCCACCTCATATTCCGGAAACAGCGGTGCCCAGCGCGGATGTGACGCCTGATTGCCTGCGAACAGGCTTCCCGGCAGAATGTAAATACTCATGTTCTGCAGTACGTGGTTAATCGCGTTGGCCCTGAGGATGATCGGCGCCTGATCTGTATGGTCTCTGTAATAATCAGTAATTAATTTCCCTCTTTCCACGCATACGCCGTATTTGGAAGCTGTAATATATTTTTGCAGCTTGTCAATTCGCTCTGATCTTACCGGCTCCGTTGAAATCTGATAAGAATCTGTAATTGCCATAATCTCCTTCCTTTCTATCGCTTACTTGTACGATTTGTATATTTTTGAGATAATTAAATTATATCAATTGTGTATTTTTCTAAAACCCAATATATTTTGCTAAAGGTGTATAATTTTTAGATTTCAAGTCCCCCTTTCCCACCTAGTGTGCTGACAGGTTCCTGTCCTAACGAAAAGCGCTGATTATTTCGTCGACTGACGACAACGTCCCGTCTGGATTCGGTTTCTGCATTCCATTTCCAGACGGGACGCGTCGGTGTTATAAGAAGTTTGTACTGCCTATATGTATATCTGTATGTTTTACCTAAGCCAGTTCCTCGGGACTGAACTTCAAGTTATACAGCGAGCCGCAGGAGAACAGTTCGTTGTGCAGCTTCGCCACGGAAGCGATCGCCGCTGTGGGCCCGCTCACATCCGTTCCTCTCATAGGCGACTGTCCGTCCGCCACCGGCATATAGGCATCGCGCCCGTCCGGTGTAGCCCCGCACACATGACCGAACGGTGTGTTGCTGGATACGGTGCTTGTGGAGCAGTGCAGTGTGCCGCCGATCGGTCCCCTGCCATATCTCGTGTTCTTGTACGAAGACAGCTCCTTCGCTATCATCGCCATCAAATCCCGGGCGATAAAGTCCACCTCGTCCACGTCGTTGCCGTATTTCGGCACCGCCAGGCACATCGCCTTGATCTGCGGGCCGGTGGGCACCGTCGTCTCATCCTGCCAGTTCGTCTCCAGCGCGTGCTGCAGCTGGGCGCCTGTAATCACCTTATCTTCGAAGATCAGCTTCCGGATTACATAGAGGCTGTTTGCCACGTTTGCCGTTCCGATGGTCTGCTGGCCGGTCAGGTCGTATTTCGCGCCGCCCTGCTTGATTGGTTTGCCTCGCGGGATCGTCGTCGTGGGGCAGGCAAATATGGCCGCCATCGGCTCCTCCAGCTTTTCTTCCCACACCTGATCGATGGTGTTTTCCAGAATCGCCTCCATTTTAATGTAATATTTCATCTGGTCTGTGAATGCGTCCTCTGCTTCCTGGTAGCTCTCAAACGTGGCCAGCGTCCTGCCGTTGGCATTTTCGTGCAGGCAGATGCCGGTGCGTGGGTCTAGCCCGTTATAGAGCGCCATCTCCAGCGCCTTCGTGCAGTTCAGCCATGCGCCGCCGGTACGGCCGCCGAGTAACCCGGGTGCTCCCGGCTCGATGCAGCCGATGATGCAGTAGTTATACGCATCCTTCATCTCATACCCCCGGTTCATCAATGCCCTCGTATAGACTTCGTCGTTGAAGATGGACGGCAGGCCGGTGCCGAGACGGACCACCTCCGCTACACGCATCTTGAATTCCATCGGCGTCTTTTTATGGAAGCGCACGGTCAGCGACGGCTGCGGCACTCTCGTATTATATGTGGCGTTAAGCGCGATATAGCTCATATCATTGGTGGCATCCGCCATGGTCTCAGGGTCCACGCCGCCGATCGTCAGGTTCTGGAACATGGGCACGCCCCGGAAAAAATCGGTATCGACCCAGCTTCGCACTTTGTTGCAAGTATATATCTGTAAAAAGAAGTTCTCCGTCAGCTCTACCGCCAGATCCTTCGTCAGTGTTCCGTCCGCTATACCGGCCTCGTAGTATGGCTGCATGAACTGGTCGAAACGGCCAAAGGAAATACCGGCTCCATTATCCTCGATCTGAATACAGATATGGGTGAATATGATAAACTGTAACGCTTCCCGGAAATTGCGCGCCGGATACTTTGGTACATGACGGCAGATTCCTGCCATCTCCAGAAGCTCCTGTTTTCTTCCCTCATCAGTTTCCTCTGCCGCCATCTTTTCGGCAAGGTCCGCGTAGCGCGCGGCAAATTGGATGACTGCGTTGGCGCTGATGACCGCCGCTTCATAGAAGTCCTTTTTCTTTACACATTCGGGGTCGTTCTTATAATCGATCCTGGACAGCCCCTCCTGGCACTGGTCGATGATTGTCTGCAGACCGTTCTGTATCAGCCATGGATGGTCCGGCGCAAAATGTCCGTCACCGCCCTGGAAATAAGCGCCGATATCTGCCGCCTTAATTTGGAAATGGGTGGCAAGCGCCTCTTTCGGCAGCCTTGTCCGCAGCATATCGGTCACGGTCTGCCCTCTCCAGAACCCGCATATTTCCTGAATGACAGGCTTGTCCTCCTCCCGGAGTATGTACCGGTCCTCCGGACGCTTGTCCGGAAAATACGGATCGCCGTGCAGCATCTCGCTTTCCATCCACTCCATGTCGAATTCCGGAAACAGCGGTGCCCAACGCGGATGGGACGCCTGATTGCCCGCGAACAGACTTCCCGGCAGAATATATATGCTCATGTTTTGCAGCACATGATCCATCGCGTTTGCCCTGCGCTTAATCGGCACCTGATCCATGTGCGTCCTGTAATATTCCGTCAGCAGCCTGCCCCGTTCCACGCATATGCCGTATTTCGACGACGTGATATATCGATGCAGCCTGTCGATCCGTTCCGTCCGGACCGGCTCAGTAGAGATCTGATAAGAATCTTTAATTGCCATTGCATAACCTCCCCAATTTGTTCAATTTTTCCATTCCATCCTGTTCTTCTTTCACTGTGTATCGCAGCTGCTTTTTTCCTGCATTCTTATTTTAGCATTTCCCCCATCCGGATCGAAACCGATGATTTTTGGTTATAAGTGTACTATTTTTAAGAATATAAAAAATAGTAGCGCTCGAAAGTACCTCGCTGACTATTTTTCATGCATCGCACGTAAGTGCCAAAAAACAGGCACTAAGTGCTCATAGCTATAAAAAATAGCAGCGCTCGAAAATTCCCGCTGCCTATTTTTCATGCATCACAAATAAGCGGCTGGAAAACAGCCGCTTACTTACCCATAGTTCATAGCTATAATTAACTGTTCTAAAAAGATCAAAAGAAAACAAGCCATCTGAAAATTCGTATTTCAGATAGCTTAGTTCAATGGAAACTTATATTAACATCTGTTCCAAAACCCCTCAACAGCCGCCAAAGTCTCATCCACATCCTTCTTCGTATGGGCAGCCGACAAAAAGATCGCTTCAAACTGGGACGGCGCCAGGTGGATGTGATGATCCAGCATCCAATTAAAGTAACGGGCAAATTCTGCTGTATCAGACCTCTTAGCCGTCTGGTAGTTCCAAACAGGCTGATCCGTAAAGAACAGGCAGCTCAAAGATCCGACTCCGGTCACCTGATAAGATTTACCTGCCGCTTTCAGAATATCTCTTAAGCGCTCCCGGAAATAATTCCCCAACTCTTCCAGGCGCACATAGACATCCGGATTTTCTTCCAGCTGGGTCAGCTCCGCAAGTCCCGCGGCCATGGCGATGGGATTCCCGCTTAAGGTGCCGGCCTGATAGACGCTTCCTAAGGGAGAGATGGTCTGCATAATTTCCCTGCGGCCGCCGTAGCAGCCTACGGGCATCCCGCCGCCGATAATCTTCCCGAACGTAGTAAGATCCGGTGTAATCCCATAGAATCCCTGGGCTCCCTGAAGGCTTAAACGGAATCCGGTGATCACTTCGTCAAAGATCAGCACCGCCCCATGCTCCGTACACAGATCCCTAAGCCCCTGAAGGAATCCCGGACAGGGTTGTACCACGCCCATATTCCCGGCCACCGGCTCCACGATCAGCGCGGCGACCTCCCCTTTATTTTCCTCAAACAGCCGGGCCGCACTGTCACAGTCATTATAGACAGCCGTCAGCGTATCCCTGGCGCAGCCTTGTGGCACGCCGGAGCTGTCGGGGATACCTGCCGTCATCACGCCTGATCCGGCCTTCACCAGCAGGGAATCCGAATGTCCGTGATAACATCCCTCGAATTTTATAATTTTATCGCGTCCCGTATAGCCTCTGGCCGCACGGATCGCACTCATCACCGCCTCGGTACCGGAATTCACCATACGTACCATTTCCATGGATGGAACCAGGCGGCAG
The DNA here is from genome assembly GCF_032380655.1 of Diplocloster hominis. Taxonomy (NCBI): domain Bacteria; kingdom Bacillati; phylum Bacillota; class Clostridia; order Lachnospirales; family Lachnospiraceae; genus Diplocloster; species Diplocloster hominis. Next base: position 16,117 of record NZ_JAWDIY010000049.1, read on the forward strand.
ATCAGCTCCGCCATCTTTACTTCCATTTCGGTAGCGGCGCCATAGCTTAACCCCTCATAGGACGCCTGGATCACCGCCTCCCTGATTTTCGCGTTGTTATGCCCCAGAATCATGGGCCCCCAGGAACAGATATAATCAATATAACGGTTATCATCCACATCATATACATAAGCGCCGTCCGCTTTCCGGATAAACCTCGGAGTACTGCCTACGGACTGATAGGCGCGGACCGGGCTGTTCACGCCGCCGGGCATTACCTTTACCGCCCTTTCAAAAAGCTGTTCTGACCGGATCATCAGCCGATTCTCCCTTCCTCTATAAATCCTGCGATCTCTTTTGCAAAATAACTGAGCAGTATACCGCAGCCGGCACGGTAGATACTCACTGCCGTCTCACAGATCATTGCCGCCTCATCGACATATCCCGCCTGCGCGGCAGCCTTAATCATGGCGTACTCCCCGCTTACGCTGTATGCCGCCACCGGCAGCAGGATCTGATCCGCCGCCTCGCGGATCACATCCAGATACGACAAAGCCGGTTTTACCATAATGATATCAGCGCCTTCCTCACAGTCCGTCAGAATCTCTTTGAGCGCTTCTTTTCTGTTATGATAATCCATCTGATAAGCTTTCCGGTCACCGAACGCCGGGGCCGATCCGGCGGCATCCCGGAACGGGCCGTAAAAAGAGGAGGCATATTTTGCCGCGTAAGACATGATCGGGATATTCTCATACTGGTTCTGGTCCAGGATCTCCCGTATGGCCGCTACCCGGCCGTCCATCATATCGGAGGGAGCCACCATATCCGCGCCTGCCCGGACATGAGACAGCGCGATCTTTGCCAAATAAGGCAGTGTCCGGTCATTGTCCACCTGCTGCCCCTTCAGTATGCCGCAATGCCCGTGAGAAGTATATTCGCACATACAGACATCCGTAATGTAATATATTTCCGGATGCGTTCGCTTCGCCTCTTTTAAGGCCTTCTGGATAATGCCGTCTTCCGCCCAGGCCCCCGTGCCGCATTCATCCTTATTATCCGGAATGCCGAACAGCATAACGGACAAAACTCCACTGGCCGACACCTCCTCAAGCGCTGCCGGCAGCATGTCCACACTGTAGCGGAACTGTCCGGGCATCGTAGGTATTTCCTCCTTCAGACCTTTCCCTTCTTTTACAAACATCGGATAGATCAGGGACGATTTATCGATTCTGGTTTCCCGGACCATTTTGCGCAAAGCAGGTGTGCTCCTGAGCCTTCTGGGTCTTTCTGTCAGTTTCATTTCTATTTCCCTCTTTCTTCTTTCATCTCTGCCCTTCGCAGATCATCCGTCATTCATCTTCGACCGGATATTCCTATATCATCTTTGATTTTTCTTTATGCAGCTGAATTACTTTATCTGTCAGACTGGCGATAGTCGCTTCGTCGGACACCACTGTCCGCATCTGATATCCCCGTGCCTCCGCCGCAGTTTTTTCACCGATGCAGACAGCCGTAACCTCATGGAAATCATCCAGATCCATGGATTGCACAAACCCTTTTACCGTGGAAGCGCTGGTAAATACCACATAATCCTCAGGCCGAAGTTCGACCGCCTCCTGCGGCAGATACCGGGTGCGGTAAATGGGGGCCGAAGTCACAAAAAATCCTTGTTTTCTCAAGACATCGGCACAGTCACTGGGAGTATCCGCCGGCGCAAATACCAGAACCCGGTCATTTTCCCGTAATTGCCCCGCCAGCCCTTCTCCAAGGGCCTTCCCGTTAAATACAGCCGGCATATAATCTGCCCGGACTCCCCGTTCTTCCAACGCCTTTCGTGTCGCCGACCCTACCACAGCGAACCGGACATGAGCCAGACTCCTCACATCGATCCGCCTCTCTCTTAAATATTCCCAGAAATAACGGACGCCGGCCTCACTGGTAAACACCATCCACTGATACTCATCAAACACCAACTCATCCAAATGCCCTTTGTCACTGAGCGGGACCGTTTCAATGGACGGCAGCTCAATCACCTCAGCACCCAGCATAGCCAGTTTTTGCGAAAGCCCCGACTGCTTCTCCCTGGGCCTGGTTATAATTACCCGGGCTGTGCCCAGTACTCTGTCCTCCGCCCAGTGGAATTCTTCCTCCAGCGCGCAGACTTTTCCCACCACGATAATGCCGGGCGTGCCGATCTTCGCTTCCAGAGCGTCGGACGGCAGTTTCCGGAGGGTGGAGACTACCCTTCGCTGGCCGGCAGTGGTGCCCCGCTCTAATACGGCCGCCGGTGTATCCGGATCTTTCCCTTCCCGGATTAACCCTGCTGATATCTCCGGCAGCGCACTGATTCCCATCAGAAATATTAACGTCACGTCTCCCAGCCCGGCCAGTCCTGCGTAGTCGATACCCGCCCGGCTGACCTGGCTGTCCGCCTCATTCCTGCTGGTCTGGCTGTCCTGCCGGCGGTGTCCGGTAATAATATGCACAGATGATGTATAATCCCGGTGGGTCACCGGAATTCCGGCGTAGGCCGGAACGCAGACAGCGGAGGTGATCCCGGGTACGATCTCAAAGGGAACCCCATGCTCCTTTAAAAGCTCCAGCTCTTCGCCCCCTCTGCCAAACAGAAACGGATCTCCACCTTTCAAACGCACTACCTTATTTCCGGCCAGCGCCTCGTCCAGCAGGATCTGATTGATCCTGTCCTGTACCACCTTGTGATTGCCAGCCTGCTTGCCCACATCGATCCTTCTGGCTGCAGGCGGTATCATCTGCAACACCCCAGGCCCGATCAGCCGGTCATGAACCACTACGTCCGCCTGTTCCAGCACAGCCTTTCCCTTCAGGGTAAATAATCCCGGATCGGAAGGGCCCGCCCCTACCAGCCATACTTTTCCAGTACTCATCCTCCTAATTCCTCCTTAAGCCGCAGCGCCAGTTCTTCTCCCAGCTTCTCCGCCCGTTCCGCCGGACCGCAGATCCCGCCCGTTCTATATTCCTGCGTTTCTTCTCTATAGTAAAGTCCGTTAAGCTTCATCTCACCATCTTGAATCACCGCATGAGCCGCGATGGGGGATGAACAGCCGCCATCCAGGGTCCTTACGAAGCTTCGTTCCGCCGTTGCCGCAAGGACCGTTGACGGATCATTGACCGGGGCCAAAAAAGCCGCATCCAAATCTTTTCTGGCCTGTACCGCCAGAATTCCCTGCCCTGCGGCAGGTATCATCTCATCAGTGGAAAAGTACTTATAGATCCTATCCTGCAGACCGGCCCGCTGCAGTCCCGCGGCCGCCAGCACCAGTGCGGAATACTCCCCGCCGTCCAGTTTTTTCAGTCTGGTCATAATATTTCCCCGCACACTTTCCAGGTGGATGATCGGATATAAGATCTGCAGCTGCAGCTGCCGTCTGGGGCTGGAGGAACCGACCTTCGCCAGATAATAGGACCCCGGTTTGGCTCCCTTTGGAAGCACCAGCACATCCCGGGGATCTCCGCGTCTGGCACAGGCGACGATCGGAAGTTCCTCATTGGTTTCCATAGGCATATCTTTCAGACTGTGTACCGCAAGATCGATGCGGCCGTCTGCCAATGCCTGATCCAGTTCTTTGACAAACAACCCTTTGCCGCCGATCTGATCCAGGGTCTTATCCAGGATCAGATCCCCGGTCGTTTTCAGCGTAACCAGTTCCAGGTCTATCTGCGGATTGGCTCTGCGAATAGCCTCCATCACCAGCTCCGTCTGCATCACGGCCAGTTTGCTGTCCCTGCTTCCCACTCTGATTTTTCGTTTCATCTGCAACTCCATTCCTGCCGCCATCGCGCGGCATCTGACAGTTTTATTCTTTCAAATCCTATGTGTTGCCGGCTCTATCTCCCAGCTTTTACTTTCCCGGTGATTCCTTCGGCACAAATAAGCTTCTTATTTTTTCAGCAGCCTCCCTGGCCAGCCGGTGGTCGGTCCCATTCGCTGTCACGCCGATGACCAGGCCGCCCTCTGTGACGATTCCAGGAAAATAGAAATCACATTCTTCTTTGCAGTCACAGACATTCACCGGAATCTGCCTGCCCTTCGCCTCTTTGTAAATCGCCTGGTTCACCTGTCTTAAATCCGTAGCTGCCAGAACCAGATCCGCCTCCCTGCAGTCTCCCTCCTGATAGCAGCGTTCATGCCAAATCAGACGGCCCGCCACGGCTTCCTTCCTCAATTCCTCAGATATCTCCGGTGCAATCACGGTGATCCGGCAACCAAAAGGCAGTAGTGTATGGATCCGCCTGGTGGCAATGGTTCCGCCGCCAAACACCAGGACTTTTTTCTCTTCCATCTCTATGTACACAGGAAATCGCATTCTCTCCTCCCTTCCGGACACAGGACAGGCATCAGCCTCTTCCCCATATCCACTTTCAATATCACAGGTCTTATCTTCCCGGCTAATTTCCTATTGCCACAGCGAACCGGGATTCTCAGGAATCTTCACAGTCCCCGGCGGCTTCCTCCAATGCGGTGATACAGTCTTTCCATTGTTCCGGGGATAAATGATTTTTCAAACCATAGAGAATTTTTGTAACGGATTTCTCCGCCGCTTTTCTCACATTTCTTTTCAGCTCCTCAGGTTCCTCCAGGGCCTGATCTATCTCCCGGTAAACCTTCGTAAGCTTGGCGTTGGTGATTCTGCCGGCCGTCTTTCCGATCCTTTGTACCGCCGGTATCCATTCTCTGAAATAATACCAGGTCCTGAACTCATCCATATGTTCCTTCAGTATCACTCTCGCCCGTGCCACCAGCCGTTCATCATGGCCATTGACCATCCCCAGCATATCCGTATCATAGAGAACCGCACCGGTCAGCCTGCCCACAGCAGGCTCTATATCCCTTGGAACAGCCAGATCCACGAACAGGTAGCTTCTGTCCGGGTCCATGGCACGGCATACTTTTTCCGCCTCTATCGTATAATGCGGGCTTACCGTAGCACTGAATATCAGATCCTTGTCCCTCAGATGCTGGTATCTTTCCTCATATAGGATGACTTCACACTCTTTGGGAATGACAACATCATGCTTTTTATATTGTCTGAGTGTCATGGCCACCTGACAGCCGCGGTCGATCAGTATCCTGGTCATCAGCCGCCCCATCTCGCCATTTCCAATAACCATGCACCGTCTGCCTTCCAGTGGGCCGTACCGGTCTTCCAGCAGAGCCGCCGCGCCTTCCGGAATGGACATGTCCCTGGCTGTCAGCCGTACTTCCGTCTTGACCTGCTTCGCCGCCGTCACGGCGCTGCGAAAAAGCGTCTCCAACACGGAATCTGCGCAGCCGCATTCCCGGGAACGGCTCAGCGCTTCCCTGATCTGTGTCAATATCTGATCCTCTCCAAAAATCTGGGAATGCATCCCGCAGGCCAGTTCGAACAGATAATTAACAGCCTCTTCTCCCTGCCTGCTTGTAAAATGTTCTGCGTATTTTTCCCCATCCGCTCCTCTTTCCTGCATTAAAATAGAAAAAGGGGATTCCCCTGCACCGCTGCACCACAGTTCGGTCCGGTTGCAGGTCGAAATCAGGATGCACCCAGCCATCTCATGTCTGGCAGCTGCCTGTTCACAGAATTCCATCCCCTGGGTTTTCGTAAAAGAAAAGTGCTCCCTCACCTCGATACTTGCTTTCTGATAATCTATTCCTACCATCGATATGTTCATCGTTTCCATTCTCCTTTGCATCTATAAAATCTTAACACTTTCCACATATCCAGACAAGTGTTATGATATGAGAAGTATCCTGTTCAAGTTCGCTTTTTCCGGAGGTCCACATATGATTCACGACAAAGCAATCCTGCTCCCTTTATTCGGCTCTACAGATAACAGTGCTATGGCACGGGTACTGGAACCGTTAGAAAAAAAGCTCCGCACAGCCTTTCCGGGCTGCTATATATGTCATTGCCTGCTCAGCAGTTATATTCTAAATAAATACCAGGCTTCCAACACTTCGGAACACTCGTTAACCGAAGCTCTGGACCAGTTAGTGAAACTGGGCATCCGCCAATTGATCGTACAGCCCCTTCTCCTGACCACCGGAACCGGCTATGATCTGCTCCGTGCCGGGCTGGAAATGTATCAGGGCCGCTTCTCCTATATCTCTCTGGGCAAACCGATTCTGTGCGATGACTGGGATTATGCCGCGCTGGCAGAGGCCGTCCGGCAGGAATTTTCAGCACCGGCTGATGAGGAAGTGGTGCTGCTCATGGGACACGGCTCCGAAACCGGCGATAACCAAGTGTACCACAGGTTAACAGAAGAATTCCTCTTAACCGGCCACCCCAATATTTTCATCGGAACGATGCGTGACTGGAGCACGGCCAAAGCAGCCGCAGAGCAATGGCAGCGGGATGGTTACCACAAAGTCCGGCTCCTGCCTTTTCTGCTGATAGCCGGTCGCCATGTAGCCCGGGATATGATCGGTTCCGATCCCACCTCCTGGAAAAGCAGGCTTGAGGCCGCCGGTTTTCTGGTATCTTATACAGCCAAGGGCCTCGGGGAATATCCCTATGTTCAGGAGCAAATCACGTCAAGCTGTATCCAGGCAGCCCAAAAATGCCCTTCATTATAATTATTGTACCATTCAGGAAGTGTTAAAGAAATAACGCACGTTAGATTTGAGAGAGGGACGTGCTCCACCCGCTTTACATCCCAGATCATAACCATTCTGAATGATACACATAAAAAACAGCCGTCCTGCTCCTGTAAAGTACGAACGGCTATTTATTAATACTTAAACCGGAACGGGTGAGCGGCATGGTTCCCTCTCTTCCCGGCCCTAAAGCAATCACAACTTGATACAGTTCCTCCCCGAAGCCGCCTTACGGCGTCCACGCAGTTTCGAAACAATCAGCACCAGAATCACCGCCCCATAAGGGATACACGACAGCAGCTGAGTCGGCAGCCCAAACGAGGTAAGCGTCAGATAAAGCGCGTCTGTATAGGCAAACAAAAATGCCACGATACTTGTTTTGACAGGATTTCCCCCTCCCACCAGAACAGCCGCCAGACACAAAAACCCACGCCCGGAAGTCATATTCTCTGTAAACATAGATACCCCGGACAGCGGAATAACAGATCCCGCCAGCCCGCAGCATGCGCACATGATGATCAGCGCAGTCCACTTATACCTTCTGATATTTGTTCCGGCCGTCTGCGCTGCCGTGGCATTCATCCCCACGCCCCGCAGCCGCAGTCCGAAAGGTGTTTTATACATGACCACATAGGCAGCTCCTGCCAGAATAAAGGCCAGATACACCGGACCAATTTTATTATTCAGCACCTCATTCAGCACCGGGACCCGGTTCAGAAATGGTATCGATACGGTCTGGTAACTGATGATTTCCGGGCTGATAAAAGACCCCCTCACCTGAAAGATCGTAACCAACAGCAGGGTCGTAACCGCCCAGGCCCCATAGATCAGGGCGATACTCACGATCATCCCGTTCGCCTGGAACCGGAAAACCAGGATTCCGAACAGGATTCCCACAAGAATACTTACCGCCACTGCAATCAGGGAACCCACTACTGCGCTGCCGCTCACATAACTGCCCCAGGTGGCAAAAAAGGCCGCAATCAGCATAAAGCACTCATAAGCCAGCACAAAAGTTCCCGATTTTTCCGTAAAGCATCCTCCGACAGAACCGATGATCAACGGCGCCGCGATACGCACGGCTCCCGCAAATACTACCGGACTGATGACTGCAAGTAATATCTCCTGCATTTATCCCGCCTCCCTGCTTCTCATGTGTTTCCCCCGCATATGGTCAAACAACGCCTTATAATCGATCGCCGCGAACAGGACAAACAGCATCTGTATGATGTTCACCGTCAGTTTATTCAGGCTGGTCATTCTCTCCATCTGCAGAGATCCTGCCCGCAGAGCCCCCCATAAGAAGGATACGACAACAATCGCGATGGGATTTTGTCTGGCAATATAGGCAATCAGAATGCCGTCCCATCCCATATTAGTAATAAACTTCGCCGTAAAACTGCCGTAAGAACCGCTCATCTCGATTCCGCCGCATAATCCGGAGATAAATCCCGACATCAGGAATATCCCCAGAAAGGTCCTGGCCACCGGAATGCCATAGGCCCGGGCAAACCGAATATTTTCCCCCACCTGTTTTAGCTCATACCCCTTTACGGTATAGCGGTAAAACAGATAGACCAGAACGGCCACCAGGAGAGCAAACACGATGCCAAGACTTGCGGAGCTGCCCTGAATCAGTCCAGGCAGCCTTGCGGAAGCGGCCATCGGCGGTGTGGAGATCGCATTTGATCCGTCGCTTCCCCTTCCGCCCATGATCCACCACATGGTGATATATTCCGTCAGCAAAACAGCAATAAAATTAAACATTAATGTGCTGATCAATTCATCCACCCGGAAGATCAGTTTCAGCATTGCGGGCAGAAGCGCATACAGCATTCCTGCCGCCCCGGATGCCAGCAGGCAGACGATTACATGCACTCCCGGCGGAAGCTTAAACGCATAGCCCAGCACTGCGGCTGTCAGCGCTCCAAAGTAGATCTGCCCCTCCAGCCCCAGGTTGTTTACACCGGACTTGAACGCGACTGCAGCCGCGATAGCAGTCAAAATGCAGGGCATTGTGTGCCGCAGTGTGTTTCCGATATTGATCTTCGATCCGAAAGCGCCTTTTAGGATTTCTGCAAATGCCTTTCCCGGGTTTTCCCCCTGAACGGCGATTAATACTGTGCCGATGAGCAATACGGCCAGGAGGGCTGCCGCATATCGGATCAAATTGGACTCCGCTTCCTCATTGATTTTCCATTTCTTTTTCATCCGCATCCCCTCCTCTGGTCATCAACAGCCCGATCTCTTCCTCTTTCAGTTCTCCATGGACGCCGCCGTACTCCAGTGTGCCATTGTACATAACAAAAATTCTGTCCGACAGCTGCATCACTTCATTTAATTCGTGGCTGATCAGCAGGATTCCGGCACCTGCAGCCGCAATGCGCAGTATCTTTTCCCAGATAAATTCAATCGCCCCCACATCGATCCCTCTGGTAGGGTCCTCTATGACCAGCAGCTTATCACAAAGAGTAATCTCCCTGCCGACCACCAGTTTCTGAATATTTCCGCCCGACAGGTTTATCACCTTTTCATGGATTCCCTTCGTTTTTACCGAATATTCGCGTATGATCTGATTCGTAAAATCCTCCGCCAGCTTCCTGTCCAGCAGATATTTCCTGGGGAATCCCCGCACGGTCTGATACCCCATCACAGCGCTTTCCCATACGCTGCCCGCCTTATTTACCCCCTCTTTCATCCGGTCCTGAGGGATATAGCCCACTCCCATCTTTTTGCGTTCCCGCACACTTTTTTCCTGTGCCTCGATTCCCGCGATGGTGATCCTGCTTTCTTTTTCCACCCGGGTAAGACCCACGACCGCCCCGGCCAGCTGCTGCTGGCCGGACCCGGCGATCCCTGCGATACCGACGATCTCTCCGCTTCGGACTTCCAGGTTCAGATTTTTCAGGCGTTGGACCCCATTTTCCTTTACGGACATATTCTGAAGCTGCAGCACGGGAGATTTTATCCTGCTATTTAACTTATGGGCCTGCAAGATGACTTCCCGGCCTACCATGAGGTTCGCCAGCTGCTCTTCCGTCACCTCATCCGGAAGCACATTCCCAGTTACCTTCCCATTCTTTAATACCGTAATCTCATCGGCAACCTCAAATACTTCTCTGAGCTTATGGGTGATCATCAGTATCGTCTTGCCGATCGCTTTCAAAAACCGAATTGCCTCAAAAAGGCCCTGTATCCCCTGGGGCGTAAGTACGGAAGTGGGTTCATCCAGGATCAGGATGTCAGCGCCGCGATACAGGACTTTTACGATCTCCACCTGCTGCAGAACCGCCACCGGAAGGGTGTCCGCTCTGGCATCCAGCGGAAGGTTAAAGTGATAGTCCCGGCATATTTCTTCTATTCTCATCCGCGCTTTCGCGCGGTTCAGAAATATTCCCCACTTCTTCTCCTCGAATCCCATCATGATATTATCCAGGACCGGCAGGTCACCGAACACCATGAATTCCTGGTACACCATGCCGATTCCATGTCTGGTGGCATCCATCGGATCTTTGAACCGGATTCTTTTCCCATTCAGCAGGATCTCTCCTCCATCCGGCTCATAAAGATCCGTGATAATGTTCATCAGGGTGCTTTTACCTGCTCCGTTTTCCCCTATTACTGCGTGTACACTCCCCCGCCTTACCCGCAGGTTTATATTATCATTTGCGACAAGTGTGCCAAATGTTTTTCTGATATTCTTCAATTCCAATACATAATCCGTTTCTGCCATACAGATCTGATCCCTTCATTTTCACCTCCATACGTGCGTTTTCCCGCACATACAGGTATGGATGAACATCTTATTGTTCAGCCTTCACTTAATATTCCAGGCGGTACTCTTCAAAATTCTTGTATACATCCACCTTACCGGTTGAGATATCCTCCACCAATTGTTTTACTTCCTTTTGAAGTTCTTCCGGGATATTCTGCAGATCTCTTTCGTCATAGACAGCGCCACCGGCTGCGATATTAAAGTCCATCTGTTTGGGCAGTTCTTTTCCCTCTTTATAATCCAGAGCCACCTGCGTTACCGCCACATCCATGGGTTTAATCGCCGACCAGAACACACAAGGATCCAGATCGCCCTGCCAGTCATCCACACCGATGCATTTGATACCGCCTTCCGAACAGGCTTTAATGACTCCCGGTCCAGCCAGATAACAGGACTGGTATATGATATCCACCGGATAATTGGCGATCATCGCACTTCCCGCTTCCTGGCCTTTGGTGGGATCCAGATAATCCCCCGTGAAAGAATAGACCACCTCCACTTCCGGATCGCCATAAGCGGCCCCGGCGATATATCCATCCCGGAAACGCCTGATCTTCAATACATCTGTGTGGCCGATCCATCCTATGGTCTTTGTCTGAGTCATTTTCGACGCCACAAATCCGGCCACAAAGGAGGATTCAAACGGATCAACCGACACCGAAGTACAGTTTGGTTTGTCGTGATCCACATAGGTATCCAGCAAAAACATATGGGTATTGGGATAATTCTTATAGATCTCGTCTGCCAGATTAAGGGCCGCCTGGCTCACATTGTCTTCCCAGGTCATGATCACCTGATAGCCTTCCGACGCCATGGAACGGATGTCATCTGCAAATTCCGAGTTATCCGTAGCCTCGATGCACTTGATCTCCCATCCTTCCTGTTCCAGATTCTGGAATCCTTTCCAGATCAAATCCACGAAATCATTTCCCAGATTTCCATCGGTGATAAAACACGCTTTATAGGTTTCACCCGGAGAATCCCCGCGATCAGCAGCAGACTCCTCCTTTTTTCCGCATCCCGTCATCAGCATCGTGAATATAACAATCACCACGATAACCGCCATCCATTTTTGTAAGCTTCGCATAACTTCTTCTCCTTTCTCCTTTAAATCACTGGTAATTATTTCCTTTTTTCTTTTTTATTCTTCGAAGAATTTATTGCTTTTTCACAAAGCATCACTGATAATTTAAATATAAGTGAATGCCTGGTCAAAGTAAATTAAGCACTTTGATGTGGGTAGTTACTTTTATGAAACTTCTTTCATTAGGGGAACACGCTTTGCTATAATATTTGTCAAAGCAGCAACTGTGGCTATAGGATAAGGAGGCATAACTATGAGCTATCATGAGACTACTTCTACAGATCCGTTAACCGGTATGATTCAATTAATCGGCGGACGTTGGAAACTGATGATTATGCGGGAACTGACGGCAGGTCCCAGACGTTTCGGCGACCTCAGGCGTTCCCTGGGCGACATCTCCCAGAAAGTCCTGACAGATGCTCTGCGCACCATGGAGGAAGATGGCCTGATCCACCGTGTTGTTTATCCGGAAGTCACATTGCACGTGGAATACTCTCTGACCGCCTTAGGCTACGAGATGACCGCCCTGCTGCGGACTATGACCAGCTGTTACGCAAACTATATCACCACCGTTGAGAACATAGAGCGCTCACCCAGACAAGCGGAAGCCGCCGCCTTTTACAAGACGTCATCGGCCGCCGTCACTGTGGATCTGCCGGATTACAAGACCCGTATTCAAACAGCCAAAGCGCTTATGGCGGAAGCGGACTATATCATCGCGGGGACAGGCTCCGGGATCAATGTGGCATCCAATATAAATTTATTCGACAAAAAGACCGCAAAACGCTTGTTTCCGGCCTACTATGAACAGGGATTTAATTGTATTGACGATATGATAAACGCATTTTCACAGATATCGCCGGAAAATGAACTGGCCTACTGGGATTTCTGGTCCGAATACCTCTGGGAATTCCGTTACCGGCATCCTGCATCCCAGGCTCATCTGGACCTGTTTCATATTCTGAAGGACAAGTCCCACTTCGTGGTTTCTTCCAATGCCGACGGCCAGTTGGAAAAGACGGGGCTGGATCTGAAACATATCTATCTGCCTTTGGGTAGTTATTCTTATCTGCAATGTGCATTTCCCTGTGAAGAAAAAGTCTATGATGCACAGCCCTATATTGAAAAAATATTGGCGGATACCGACAGTGGAATCGGCATCCGCCCGGAAAGTATCCCCCGCTGCCCATCCTGCGGAGACTATCTGGTCCCCAATCATTACCGCTGCAGAAATGTGTCACTGGCCAGTGCCGACCGTCTGGCACACCGGAAGGATTTTCTGAACTTTTTGAACCATTCTCTTGGAAAAAGAGTGGTGTTTTTGGAAATCGGTTCCGGCTTTCGGCTGCAAAATATCATACGCAGGCCTTTTGAGGATTTTACACGCAAAAATGAGCGGGCCTGTCTCATCCGTATCAATTCCAAATTCCCGCAGATTACCGACGAACGTCTCTTGGAACACGCTTTATCCTTCGGTGAAAATGAGGCAGAAGTGCTTCACGATCTGGCATATGAAGGTCCGCTTAACCCAACAGACAATGCTCACCCATAAACTGGCGGATGATAGATTCCGATACGGCACCGCCCCGGGGCCCTTCCTGGGTCACACAATAATTTGCAGCGGCTGTGGCGAACAATCCCGTCTCCTTAACCGTCCAATGATTCTGTATTCCATACAGGAATGCCGCATTAAAGGTATCACCCGCTCCGTTCGTGTCCCTCACCCGGATGTCGTAGACAGGGATTCTCAGATCCTCATTCCTTGTTTTTATCCGGCATCCGTTCCCGCCCAGGGTGACAACTATGATATCAACTCCCTTATTCAGCAAATATTCCAGATACTCCTCCTCTTCCAGATCTCCTCTGTTTTGCAGGAAACCGAACTGATTAAAAAAGAGAATATCCGCCGCTTCCAGAAACCTCCTCTGCTCCGTGGATTCGCAAATAAACTCCACGTCCAGCGCGATCCTGGCCCCATGGCGCTTAAAATCATCAAACGCGGCCATCGTATCCGGGATGATATATTCCGCACCCAGCATGGTATATATTACGGATGCATTCCGGAACAACTCCGCCTGTTCAGGCCCAAGAGCCATAACCGGCTTGCGTGGCATCGCGCAGAGAATCGTCTTTTCTTCTCCGGTCACGATAATCAGACATTTGGAATCTATTTTTTCTTCTGTAAAATTTACAAAGCTTGTGTCAATGCCGTACTGTTCCATATCCTGCAGCAGGAATTCGTTCCCCTCACTGCGGCTTAACACATCATAAAAAAAGACCCGGCCTCCCAGTGCACCGCAGACCGACGAAGCGTTGGCCACACTCCCTCCGGGAGTGCGGCCTGCCGGTGTAAGCATTGCTTTGTCACCCATCTGCGGCCAGCGGGCTGCAGTATAATATTCGTCCATGTGGAGTACGCTGATTGTAACGATATAACTATTCTGAATCATATCTGCACCTTCTCTTTTCGGCTATGCTTATAACGAATGTTTGCACTTACCATCTGTATCAGTTGGTTACTCTGCAGATCTCATCCGCGAAGCCTTCAAAATCGATAAATGGGTTCGCTTTTTTAAGTGTCTTTGCATGATAACTGTCGATCCCGCTGCTGCCGTTCAAAGCACCGGCCATGGCACCGGCCATAATCGCGGTCGTATCGGAGTCATTACCGGAATTAACCGCCATATAAATAGTACGCATAACATCCGTCCCCCCAGCTGCCAGATACCCGAATGCGCATGGAATCGATTCATTGGCGTTCAGGCCAGAAACAATCAGATCCGTCATCTCTACAACACACTTTTCGAAATCGTTGGCGTATTTCAGTCCGATCTGTATTGCCAGATCCATTCGCTTCTCCACACTGGCTCCTGCCGAGGGCTGCGCAAACCGCTGTGCCCGCCGGTATCCTTCCCCTGCGCCGTACATGCCCGCTTCCAATACTTCATCCAGACGCGCGCCTTTTACCATTGCCTGCGATACTGCCGCCGCCACTGCCGCCGCACCGGACAGCGCGATCGGATTATAATGGGTGATCTGGCACATCACCAGCGCATCATCGATGGCTTTATCCATATTACCCGGGTCAAACAGTCCTACGATCCATCCTTTCATGCCCCCGCCATTGGTGGCGGTCCGGTTATTGCATAACAGGTAATCCCTGGACGAATCCGTTAACTTTCCTTCCAACTGTTCCAGCCCCTGTCTGGTGGACGGACCGCAATAGCGCTCATAAAAGATACGGGTATCCTCGGAATTCTTCCATTCCAGCAAAGCGTCCGCTGCCGCCTGCCTGGTTATCCTTCCGTTGTCGGCCGCAAAATACTTGCCTGATAAATAGGCGCATGAAAAATCATCCGTCACATAAGCCCTGGGCATATCATAAGCAATCGAATCAGGAAGCGGGGTCATATAATCATAGACGAAATCCCCGTTCCCGAAGTCCCTTTTGATCAGGGATACCGTACGAGTCTCCAGCGGACAGCCCATCGCGTCACCGATGGCTGCCGCCAGCAGACATCCGTATACTTTGTCATAATGGTTTGTCATGCTGCTCCCTCCTTATCTGAATCCAAAAAAGTGCCGATATCGGCCGCCATTTGCCGAAGATCAAAATGATTCACCCTGTCGATCAGTTCCAGATGTTTGACCGGAAAAACATCCGCCCCGTGCATCACACCAGTGATATATCCGGTCATACAGGCCACGGTATCCGTATCATCTCCGGCGTTAACGCCCATAATGACAGAATCCATAGCGCGGCCTTTGCAGGCTGCTATATGTCCGAAAACAGCCGGAATTGCTTCGTAGGCATAAATGCCGCCGCCGATGATGTCCGTGATTTCCCCCATAGCACTCTCAAAATCTCCCTGATGCCTCATTCCAATCTGCACGGCTAACCGGATTTTTTTCACGATATTGCCGCCGGCTGCGGGTTGCGCGGTCTTTTCCGCTCTCCGGTATCCTTCTTGTGCGCCATAGATTCCCGCCTCTAATATTTCCAGATAAGAGATGTTATCCTGAAAAGCGGCTGCGGTGGCCGCTGCGACCGCGCAGGCTGCCGACAGGGATATTACATTATTATGGGTCCCGCTGCACTGGACGATCGTCTCTTCGATCGCGCCGTCCATGTCTCCGGGATTAAACAGACCCATCAGACCGGATTTCATCCCGGCTCCGTTGGTCGCTCGGGTATTGTTGCAGAGTAACCGATCTACCTGCACTGGCATCTTAAGAAGTGGGGCCGGCTTCTCCTCCCCCTTCAGCACAGCCAGATATTCATTCGTAGTAGGCCCCACAAATCTGCGGTATACCTCATGTGTGGACCAGCGCAGCATGGCGGCTTCCGCGATTTCAGGTGTTATCCTGCTTTTTCGCTCCAGCATTTCCTGCGCGGTAAAGTAAGCGATGGAAAAATCATCTGTTACTAAGCCTGGAGGCGTCCCTCTGGACAGATTGTCATCCGGATGCTCTACAAAGTCCGTCACCAGGCCTCCAAACCGCTGTCTGATCAGGGCTGTCGTGCGCATCTCCGTAGCAGCTCCCATGGCATCCCCGATCGCAGCTCCTAAAAGCCCCCCTAAAATCTTGTTTTTTCTGCTCTCCATATGGTATCTCCTTTTTTGAATTTTGGTATTCCTTCTAATTCGAATTGTAAACGGAATAGATGCGTTGGTAAAGTAAGCACTTTGAAACTATTAGTTACAAAGAGGTAACTAATTGGCCCGGATAGAATTTTTTTAATATCATTTCTTGAATCTACCCGCAAATTTTACCTGATGTGTCAAAATAAAGATAAGAGGAAGGTACTTCACCTGATTATTGATCTTTTTCCAATCAATGACCAGGGCCGGCACCCCCCTCTTTTTCTTCCTTATTCCAAGATTATGAAAAAGCCGCCCGCCTATCGCCTATCGGTTAAATCGGCTAAATCTGGCGATTATCCTTGTCTAATAATGGTATTTATGTTATATTGAATTATATCTTTTCGTTCTATAATTTTTTGAAGCTATCGCTTCCTTTTTTCCCTATTGTATGAATAGAATTTCGGCAGACAACAGACATTTTTGAATAATATATTCAACCAGGCAGCCGGGGGACGTATTTCCCACCCGCTTCGAGACAGAAGGGGGTGGCGCTTATGAGTACATATGAAGAGTTTATGATCATTTTAGCATTTGCTTCTTTGATTGTAGCAATTCTGAATTTTACCCATAAAAAATAGTCGTCCCTGCTCCGCAAAAGTTGAGGACGACTATTCTAATATAACGCGGAGCGGGTGAGATCTGCTCACCATCCGGCTGTCTTGTTGAGTATATTATAATCCCTAAATAAGATCATGTCAATTAATCTGTCCGGAATCTGTCCGGAATCATCAGGAATATCAGCTGGAAGGATTCTCCTGTTTAAACACATTGAAATATCTGAATATATTCAACCAGGCAGCCGGGGGACGTATTTCCCACCCGCTTCGAGACAAAAGGGGGTGGCGCTTATGAGTACATATGAAGAGTTTATGATCATTTTAGCATTTGCTTCTCTGATTGTAGCAATTCTAAATTTTACCCATAAAAAATAGTCGTCCCGACTCCGCATAAGGTTTGGACGACTATTTTGTCTAACTAACTCCGGAGCGGGTGAGATCTGCTCACCATCCGGCTGTCTTGTTGAGTATATTATACTCTACACAAACAGAACTGTCAATTGTCATGAAGCTCCTGACTCTACTCTAATCCTGAGGTCCGGCTGTCTTGTGCTTGGAAAGCGGCATAACGTGAATATTAGCGCGCTGCTCATTCTCTGCCCAGTAGATATCGTCTGCCATCTTGGCTTCCGGATTGAACTCCACACCTTCGAAGATATGCTTCACAAA
>NZ_JAWDIY010000050.1:0-32924 GCF_032380655.1 Diplocloster hominis
TCGAATCTCTTTGGCGCATAGATATCATACTTATCCCAGAGTTTGTCGAAGATCTTGTTTGCCTGTTCAAAGCTTACTTTGTAGCCCATTCTTACATCCTCCTAATTTCTTCGGTTTCGTAATCATATGATTACCTTCATCTCGAATTCATCGTGGTGATAGCCGCCCGGCAGGCGAAATTCTTTGTAGTCCCCCTCAGGCCTCCCCGGCGGCGGAACGGTAAAGCAGGAAGCAGAGAACCCCTCCCAGAATAATACAACCTCCTGCACAAGCAAAAGCGGCAGCATAACTGACTTTATCTATAGCAGCCCCCCAAAGAAAGGTTCCGACTCCCATCCCAACATCGCCGGCCAACAACATCGTGCTGTTCGCCGTGCCCCGCCGGTTATGGGTGACACTGCTCATGGTCAGAATTGTGAGCACCGGAAAGGAAAATCCCTGGGTCATGCCGAATCCGATCCCGCCCAGATAGTATGTAAACGGACAGGGGATCCATGTAATAAGGATGGTTAATATACCGCTTACACCCATGGTGATTCCCAGAATTTTCTTCGCGCCGAACCTATTAACCAGCACATCGGCAGACAGATTGCTGATCGCCATAGCTGCTGCGGAAACCAGCAAGAACGTGCCTGCATGTACATATCCTTGCTCCGCTGCAAAGGTAAGAATAAAAATATTACAGCAGGCCGCGCCCAGCATAACGAAGAATTCTATGACAGCAGGCCTTGCCGCGGTCGGTTCCAGAAAACTCCGCCAGTTCTTTTTTGCTTCTGCGGCCGGCCTCTGCACCTGTACGGCAGCCCGCTTTTTTTCATAATCGCAGCAGAAGCTGATCACCGCTCCCAATATACCTAATACCAGGCAAACTATGAATATACGGCTATAATCTCCGTCCCTGCCGAAGATCTGGATCAGATAACCGGTACTTGCCAGGGCCAGCGCTGTGGACATCCAGAAAACTCCTATCCCCAGGCTTCTCTTATCTTCCGGAGTCACATCCACATTCGCAGTGGAAAACGCGGCCTGTCCGAAAGCGAAACCGGCCCCATGCAGTCCGCGAAAAATAAGCATACATACCGCGATCGGAAACAGTTGGAAGAAAAATGAGGCGATTCCCATCAGCAGACACCCGCCTATCATGACCAGCCGTCGGCCAAAGCGGTCCATCAGATACCCTCCGGCCATACGGGCCGCCACGCCCATGATAGCGAAAGGGATACCCAGCATGCCGGAAAAAGTGGTGGAAAAGCCCTGTTCATTTAGAAATAATGGTATCGCGGTACACATGGTGTTCTGAATAAGCAGGAGGCAGACCGCGCCGACCCAAACCAGAATAAAATAACGGTTTAATAATTTATTTTTCATGTAACGTCCCCTCTTTAATGCATATTTTCATCCAGTCCGGGGAATTTCTCCGTAAATTTCAGATACCCCTGCTGATGGAACGCCACGGCCGCGGGATCGGGCGTATAGCTGCGTACTTCCTCCCTGAGCCTGGACCGGGCGTCGCGCAGACCGCAAAAGACTCCGCTGCCGATTCCGGCTATCATAGCCGCACCGGCCGCGCAGGCGTTGGAGCCAAAAGATACCTGTACCGGTTTGTTCATAATATCGCTGACAATCTGCGGCCATATGCATGAGTTACTGGGACCGCCAGACATATAGATGTGTGTAATATCCAGCCGACCATGCCCTTGCTGGATGGACTGCATCTGACGCTTCACCGAATATACGATCCCTTCCATAAGCGCCCGGCAGACATCTGACACGGGATAGCCAGACAAACTGCCGTTTTGCCGGAATCGCATAGGATTAATCAGCAGACCGTGCGCGCCAGGGACTGATTCGGCGGACAAACGGCTGAACTCTTCATATCGATTCCGATTTTCCGGAATTATGGTATCAAGGATTCGGTTTATAAAGATATCACATTCCCCGAGACTGGTCATACCGATCCAACGGCCTTCCTGCTCCAGGTAAGGATCCACCATCGTCCCCAGATCCAGCAGGTACCGCCGGCTTTTACTGGAATAGATGCTTACCCAGGAAGTCCCGCAGGAGATCAGCATCTGATCGTCCCGGAGGATACCGGCGCTCCGGGCGGCACCGGCGCCGTCATAGCATCCGGCCACTACAGGAGTGCCTATTGTAAGGCCGGTATCTTCGGATGCCGCTGCCGTTATATATCCTATTTTAGCGCCAACCGGTACCAGTTTTGGCAGCTTATACTCAGGAATGTCCAATAATCTCAGAGTTTCCGGATTCCAGCACAGTTTTTTTTGATCCTGCAAGTAAAAAGTTGTGGCGCTGGAGTGATCCATCGCCCACTCGCCGCACAAGCGGTAGTTGATATAACTGGAAGCCTCACAGATCCTGTTCGCCTGTTCCAAAGCTTCCGGCCTGTTCCGTCTGATCCAGCTCAACTGGGCCAGGGGGAATTTTGGCACTTTATGCCAGCCTACGCTTTCGTGAATCTGCGCCTCGGAGACCGGACCCAAGACCGCTTCCATATCCTCCGAGCCCCGATTGTCACGCCAGCTAAAAATGGGGAGCAGAGCTTTCCCATCCTTCAGCAGCAGCGTATTTCCGCTGGCGGAGACCAGCGAAATGCCGTCACAGACGGCATCACGGGGCAATTCAAGTGTCAGCTCCCGAATCAAACCTGCAATCCTATCATAGTAAGCTTCGGCATCATATTCACAGATCTCGCCGTCTTCGCGATATACCATCCGCGTATGAGCGCAGGCCGTAATCCGGCCGCCCAGAAGGGCGACCGCTTTGATTCCCGTTGAACCTGAATCCACTCCTATGAGATAATGATCATTCTTATTCACTGCTTTCATGCAATTTCAATCCTCCTGGCAGAGAACGCTGACTCGGAATTTTCCGGGCACAGATGCGGCGGCAAAAGCCTCCTGAATATGACCAAGACCGAAGGTCTGTTTCTCTACCAGCCCGGAAACCACGATGCGGCCGGTGTTCAACAGCATAGCCGCGTCTTCCCAGTCACTCATATCGCCGCCGAATGTTCCTAACAGCTCCAGCTTCCGGTAGTGAAGCTCGTTGGAATCAATCTCAATAGCCGGAGCCGGATGCGCCGCGGCAAAGTACAAAACACGGCCGTCCAGCTCCCGTACCATTCTAAGAGCCTGGGCGTTAGCAGCCTTATTTCCCGCACAGATAATCACGGCATCCGCGCCTGCGCCGCCGGTCATTTCCTTCACCGCGGCCACCGGATCGCACTTTATAAAGTCTACCGTCTCCAAACCCATTTCCCGGGCGGCCGCCAGCTTCTCAGGCATCCCCTCGGAAACAATCACACGGCAGTTATAGGTTTTTGCCGCCAAGGCGTTCAACAGTCCCATGGTGCCGCCGCCGATCACAGCTATGGTCTCATAAGGACGGATGCGCAGCTTTTTCATCCCGTGTACTACTGTGGAAAGAGGCTCCATGAATGCGGCATCGGCAGGGGATAATTCAGGATTCATCTTGTAGAGCTGATAGTCTTTGCGCACGCTGTAGTTTGCAAAACCAAACCAGCCCGAAACGTAGCCGTCTTCGGTCGGATGCGTATCCTGACGATTGCTGCATTCCATCATTTTTCCTACCCGGCAGGCTTCACAGGCGCCGCAGCCGGACGGAGGCATGGGCGCTACAAAATCACCGGGATTAACCGTGGTAACCGCACTGCCTGTGGCTACCACCTCGGCACTCAATTCATGGCCGCCCGCCATGGGATAGCCCTGATGTTCCCGCTGTCCCATCCATTGTGTATAATCAGAAGTACAGATATTACAGACCAAAGGTTTGAGCAGGACATCGTGCTCATCCAGGGACGGCAATTCACGTTCACGTACTTCCGCCAGGCCCTTGCGAACCAGGCAACCAAATTTTTGTATCATAATAATACCTCCAAATCAAGTAATCACTATATGTATTTTTTAGAACTTAAATGACATTGATACCGCCGAACAGCTTCAAGTAATGCTCCAGCATACCGCGGTAACCGGCGGCCATAGAGTCATACACCTCAACGGAAGTGGGATGCCGGTTTGTAATTCCGGAGCAGGCATCGATCATGGCGTCATATCCGGCATTGCACAGATCGCTGCACAGATTAACCTTCTGAATCCCCAGCTCAACGGCTTTTTTCAGATTCTCATCTCCTGTGGAAGATCCACCGTGGAGAACCAGAGGGATCGGAAGCTGGCCGCTCAGCCGGGATAGTAGATCGAATTCCAAATGCGGAACGCCGCCGGAATAGACTCCGTGGCTGGTACCTACTGACACGGCCAGGCAGTCCACATCGGTAGCCTCCACAAAATGACTCGCCTCTTCCGGATCGGTAAGGGCGCTGGCTTCCTCCGCGCACAGTGCATAGTTGGCGTTATACCCCACATGTCCAAGCTCCGCTTCCACAGATACTCCCATCGCGTGAGCCACGCGCACCACCTCGGCGGTTTCTCTGATATTTTCTTCCAGTCCGAGCATGGAACGGTCAATCATGACTGAGTCAAATCCATAGCGCAGGGCCAGCATGATATTTTCCCAGCTGTCCCCGTGATCCAGGTTCAGGGTGACCAGAGCTCCGGGATATTTATCATTGTAGTACGCAACGGCTATGGCAATGGGCTCCATCAACGTCGGAATAGGAGCCATATCGATTATAACAGGGGCCTTATACTTCACGGACAGCTCGAAACAACTCTTAACATCGTCCCAACTGAATACATTGGGCGCTGGGCAGCCGTATTTTTTCTGTTTCGCTGCCTGCAACATGGTTGACATAGGTATTCTCATTCAGATATTTCCTCCTTGATTAAAAAATGACACTTTTGTCTCAATACAGAACCTTCCTGGTTACAATTATAGATAAATTTTGGGAAATGTCAACCATTTTTTATTTTTTTGAATCAAATAGTCCAAATTTTCATTTTTATTTGACACTCTTGATTCAATATTGTAAAATAAAAGAACCCTATCTAAACTTTTTTCCGTGGATTCTCACGACATCCAGGACACAAGGAGGAAAATATGCAAGAAAAAGTAAAACGTCAAATGGATCTGGTACTGGAGTATATCGCAGCCAGAGACTTTGTTCCGGTTCAGAAGCTGATGTCCGATTTGGATATGTCCAAATCTACTGTGAACCGATATTTAAAATATCTGGAAGCAGAGCACAAAGTGCGCCGTATGTACGGCGGCGTCACAGCCAGTGTCGGTAAACCAGAAACTTGTAATCCCCCCGCCTCATCCGGTTCGGATTCCCCCCGTATACGAATCGGGAAACAGGCCGCCACTATGGCGGAGGATCACGACATTATTTTTGTCGGCACGGGTAAGACCTGCTTTGAATTATACAAAAGCTTAGAGGCACACGATCTGATTGTGTTTACCAATAATATCTACTGCGCTGCTTACCGGAATCCGAATGTTTCACACATATATATTCTGGGAGGCGAGGTATTTGATGCAAATGTAGTCCTTGGAAGCCTCGGGATAGAGAATCTTTCTAAGATTAATCCGAATAAGATATTCTTTTCCGCTTCAGCCATTAATGATCGTTTTGAAATTCAATATAACTATGACGTGGAACGTCAGTATATAGAAACCCTTATGGATATGGAGGGAAAAAAGATCTTTCTTATCAATAGCGCAAAACAGAACCGGCAGTCTCCCTTCAAGATAGACTGCCTGGGCGGTATCGACGCATTTGTCACCGATATTCCTATTTCTTCGGAAGACCAGGAACGCTTCCGCAGCCTCAATACTGTAATTATACCAGTGTAGAGTTTCGCAAGCGAGACTCTATTTTGCACAACTAAAAAACGCTTCTCCCCATACCATCTTTGTGAATAATGCATATATTGCAATTGCAAAAACTGTTTATTTTCATCAAATAGCAATATTAGCTTGATGCCATGATCAAAAAAATGTTTATTCCTGTATCAAACGGCATGTGATAACATGAGAAAACAAAACGACACAAAGTTATCTTCGTCGTCACAGAACCCTTCCTGATTTTAAATCAACAGTAACCCTGCATCAAGAGCAATCCTGAGTCAAAAGAAACCTTAATCTAAAGAAAAGGGAGTTGAAAAAATGTCAGTTGATACAAAAACAGATATGCGTTATTTAATCAAATGGGCCGTCATCGCCGTTCTTGGAATTATCGTGGCATGTATTCCGGTTACCGCCGTATTTACCCCGCAGATCAAAATTTTCTGTGTCATCACCGTCGTCTGTATCTTCATGTTTGCTTTGGGAGTATTTGATTCTCCCCTGATTCCGTCGCTAATTCTGATCTTCGCTTATTCGTTTATGACCGATTTGACGACCGCCACATCCGGCTTCGGCAAAGATGCGCCATGGATCTGTATTGCCGTTCTGCTGATGGTGGGCGTCATGGAAAAGACCAATATATTAAAGCGTATGACTTACAATGTCGTTTTGCTTTGCGGAGGTTCCTACTTCGGGATCTGTCTGGGCTTTTATCTTTTAGGCTTCGCACTCTGCTTTCTGGGCAATAATATGTGCTTGGGGCTGTGCGCACTGGCTTTTGGTATGATTAAGTCGCTGGATCTGGGGGACTCAAAGGCCTCTGCCGGTATTATGTTCGCCGCCTTCAACGGTATCACCGAGGGAGCCATCCTCATTATGGATCCCACCGCGCCCGGCTTTCTGTTCGGTATGGCTTCCACCGCTATTGAAAATACCAGCACCTCGTTTACCTATTTTGAATACTTTAAGAATAATTTAGCCTGGATCCCATTTTTCATCATTTTCTTCCTGGTCAGCGTCTTCCTGTTTAAACCGAAAAAGGGCGAGGACAACAAATTAAGCCATGGGAAAGAGTTTTTCAGAAATGAAAAGTCCCAATTGGGCCGTTTTACCCTTGAGGAAAAGAAACTGACAGTGATCGCCGTACTGCTCCTGGTCTATCTGCTGACTACCGGCCTGACAGGTCTGGGAATGGTCTACGGTTTTATCGGCGCCGTTATCCTGATGTTTCTTCCCGGTATCCAGGTTGGCACAAGGGAGGATATCAAAAAAGTGAATTTTGCCTTCCCGATCTTCATGGTTGCCTGCATTGCCATCGGCACCGTCGCTTCCGCCATCGGCCTGGGGGAAATGCTGACTTCCATTATGGAGCCGGCGCTGGGCGGCATGAGTAAAATCGGTTTCCTGGCTATGATATTTATCATCGTGTTTGTTCTGAATATTTTCATGACCCCAATGGCCATCTATGCTTCGATGATCGCTCCCATGTGCATGATGGGATCCTCGCTCATGGGCTTCACCAATGCCTGGCCGATCGTCATGACCATTATGCTTGGGGCAATGAATATCGTTCTGCCCCACGAAAACAACTCCGCCTTGTATATGTACTCTCTGGGCGTGACTAAAATGAAGGATTTTGTGAAACTGTTTGTGATTAAGAGTGTGATGACCTTTGCCTATGCATTCATTATGTTCGCATACTGGGGCGCCATTGGTCTGATGTGATATAAAAGAATGAGAGGTGCGACATGAATTTTGACCATTATGATCCTAAGAATCTTCCTCCGCTGAGTCCGGAGGATGAAAAAAAACCGCTGGCCTATCTCTACTACGCAGGCCGCCGGGAACTGACCGATCCGCTTCAAATCGCCGCTATCCGTCCGGGTCATCCCATCGACGCGAAGGACGCCATGTATCCCGAGGATGTGGCGGCCATGATTCTGGACCCGGACAGAAGTAAAATCGGGCCCCAAATGGGATATTGCGTTCTGCCAAGCGGAATTGGCTATGCCTGTATCAATACGCCGATGCCCGGCCTGACCATACCTGTGCGAGATTTCCATATGAAATGGGTCGGAGAGGATCCCGGCTTCCATTACAAGGTATGGTATCCGGGAGCGCATATCATACACTATGACAAAATGGCTGTGGAGGACTGCGGCTGGGGCATGATGGATCTGTTTCAGGGAGGACGGCCGCCCATGTCGGATTACGGACTGCCCGAGAATTACCATGAGATCAATCCTTATATCGCCCGGATTATGGGGCGTAATGCCCGGGGACGTCTGCAGTACGAAGACATCAATGGGAAAAAGGGATTTTCCGCCGTCATGCATGTGGTCCTGGGGGACGGAACCCATCAATGGAGCTTCGCGTGGATCGGCGCCCATGTAAAAGACGGCCATCTGAAGGATCTGCGCGGACCAGGCGAGGATAACGCCTCTTATATGGAGTATATGGCCCGCCAGATGTGTTCCCATTTCCTGCATGAAAATGCGCAGCTTAGTTTTTTAATGGCGAAGCTGTATCCCGAATACAAGGGAGAGATCGAACCCTATCAACTGCCGGCTCTTCCCGACTGGATTACAAAACAGTTGAATGAGCCCTGCTGATTCGAAGCCCGATATTACATATGACTTCAGAAAAGCCCGGAGGAAACAGCCTTTGGGCTTTGGAGTATTTTGGAGAGGATGAATAGTATGCAGATCAATCACCTGAGATATTTTACCGAGGTAGCCCGCTGTGGTTCCATTAGCCAGACCGCCCAGACTCTTTTTATTTCTCCCCAGGCATTATCTTCCAGCATCGCCAATCTGGAAAATGAGCTTGGGTGTAAACTTTTTCTGCGCCATCATCAGGGAATGCTCCTGACTGCTGCGGGCAGACAGGTATACGAGGATCTGCAGGAAATCCTGCCCAGGATCATGAGCTGGTTCGAGCTGGGCCAAAAACAGGCTGACGGCAGCGCCGGTAAAGTGCAGATCTATGTGGCTTTGTCCCTGTGCTCTTCTTTTAACCGGCTGCTGATTCAGCAGGGAAAGGAATATCCCGATCTGGAAGTTATCGTCAAAGAGGCCAGAAGCCAGCTGGTCACGAAAATGATTCAAAATAAAAAGGTGAATTTGGGACTGGTCTCCGTGGAGGGCGACAGCCAGGAATACTGGGAGCAGAACTTCCGCAAGAATGGGTGGACCGCCGTCAAACTGATGGAGGATGAATTCTGTGCCGTTCTCGGCCGGGATTATTTTCCCGACATCCAAGACTGTTTGACGAAGGAAGACTGCGCAAAAATGTGCTATATCTCCTCCTCGGATGAGCATGATCCCATCAGCCGGCGGTTCGATTCATACTTCGGCCACCGGATGCAGTCCCGTTCGGAAAGCCTCTCCAGCAACCTCTGCATGGTGGCGCTGAATGAAGGCGCGATCGTGATGCCCCGCCGGGTGGCCCTGTGCGAACCTTTGTATCAAAGCGGAATTCTGCGTCTGCTGCCCATACAGGGCGTAAGCCTTAAGTCCACCCACTATGTCATCCACGCGAGGGCGGCCGCGGCGACCCCGGCGGAAAAATTTCTGATGGAGCAGATTGTAGAGTTCTACGCGCAGGCTGACTGGGAAGCCGAAAGGAACATTCGATCAAGTAAAGCTTGATAGGACTGCAAAAAGAAAATGATTCCTAAATCCATTTTTATAAAGTAAAATCGGCTTATCAAATGCGAAAGGAGTTATCCCATGAATATCAACCCACAGCCATATATGCAAAAGTATCCCCATCTGTTTTCCCCGATGAAGGCAGGCAAAAAAGGGGATGTCTATAAAAACCGGTTATTTGTCGCTCCCATGCACAGTCCGCCCTTCGTAGACAGTCAGAATATCCTGAATGACTATGGGATCGAATACTATGCCTCCCGGGCGGAGGGGGGATTCGGCTGCGTGAACCTGGGCGAGGCCAAGATGGACAATGGAAACAGCGTCGCCCACGACGCCCACATCGATCTGACCAAAGAAGCGCAGCTTCAGGCATTTCACCGCCTGAATATCTGGGCCCACGCTTACGGAGCCAAGACCGGAATCGAATTCAATCACAATGGGCACTTTGCACTGCCGGAATACTGCCACGGGCTGCAGCCCATGAGCGCCACGGCCCGTGTGATGCCAAATGGCAATCAGGTAAGGGAGATGACCCTAGAGGACATGAACCAGGTGGCGGATTCCTACGCCGCCGCGGCGCTGATGGTGAAACGGGGCGGCTTTGACCAGATCGTACTCCATTATGGCCATGGCTGGCTGATGGCCGGTTTTTTATCACCGCTGCTGAACCAGCGCAGTGATGAGTACGGAGGCAGCATCGAAAACAGGTGCAGATTCCCCAAAATGGTCATCGAACGTATTCGGGAAAAAATCGGCGACGGATTAAATATCGAGCTGCGCATCAGCGGCAGCGAGTGTACTCCCGGGGGAATTGAGATCGAGGACTGTACGGAAATGATCCAAATATTTGAACCGCTGATCGATATGGTTCATATCTCCTGCGGTACCCGCTGGGCGGCGGATACGCGGGCGGATATGCATCCGTCCCAGTTTATCGGGCATGCCCACACGGCCAAAATGGCTAAATATGTCAAAGACCACGGAGTAAACATCCCGGTCGGCTGCTGTGGAAATGTCAGCGACCCGGCTCTGGCTGATCAGCTCATAGCCGATGGATATGTCGATTATGTGGAGATGGCCAGGACTACGGTAGCAGATCCCCATTGGGCGGAAAAGGTCCAAAAAGGTATGGAAGAAGATATCCGTCCCTGCATCCGCTGCAACCACTGCATCGACAGCGGCAACCGGGTAGCCATAAGCGCAGACGTGCTCCAGGACTGGACAGCTACCCGCTGTACCCACTGTTCCGTCAACCCGCTGCACAACAATTATGAATACCGCCGCCACATCCGCCGTACCCGGGAAAAAAGAAAAGTGGTCATCGTGGGAGGCGGTCCGGCCGGTATGCAGGCCGCGGTCTATGCCGCGGATGACGGGCATCAGGTAATCCTGTACGAGAAAGGGAGCACCCTGGGCGGCATAATAAACTATGCCCGACACATTCCTTTCAAACATGATCTGGCAAAGTTTCGGGATTATCTGGTGACGCAGGTAGGCAAGCGCGGTATCGACGTTCGGTTGAATACAGAAGCCGATGCAGCGCTTGTGGCTCTGGATAAACCGGATACCGTCATCGTGGCTGTCGGCTCGGAAACGTGGATTCCCGGGATTCCCGGTGTACAGGGCGGCAATGTCCTTACCGCTCTCAAAGTCATCGGTCATGAGGAACGGGTGGGACATAAGGCTGTCATCATCGGCGGAGGCCTGGTAGGGGCGGAACTGTCCATTCACCTGAACCGTCTGGGAAGAGCATGTACCGTGGTGGAAACGGACGATTTCCTGTGCCGGGAAGCCATGCTGTCCGAGCGTCTGCATGTACTCCGTTATATGCAGCAGGCAGGAACCATAATCAGAACAGGAAGTACATGCGTGGAGATAACCGCTAAGGGCGTCCGATGCATGGATAAGGACAGCAAAGAATTCTTCCTGGAGGCCGACACGGTCATTCTGTGCGTCGGAATGAAAGCCCGCGCGGATCTGCGGGACAGTTTTGCCGGAGCCGCTTTTGATGTAAAATATATAGGCGACTGTGTCCAGGCCCGTATCGTGAAGGATGCCGTCCATGAAGCTTATGACGCGGCGGCTACGATTGTATAGCGAAAGGAGACCTGTATGAACGATTCATCAACCTATGAGGACACATATCCACACCTCTTCGCGCCTATGACGATACGTGGAAAAACATTTAAAAACAGGATTATAACGGCTCCGTCCAATCACGGACATATTACGGATTCTTATACACATCAGCTCAATATGGAAGGGGTGCTGTACTATGGCGGCAAAGCCCGCGGAGGCGCGGCCATGGTAACGCTGGGGGAGGCTCTGCTGGATCATGGCAACAGTTCCGCTCACGCTTCCCACGTGGATCTGACCTCGGAAAGCTGCCTGCCAAGCCTGCACCGCCTGACCGATTATGTACATATGCATAACTCCCTGGTTTCCATTGAGCTGAATCACAACGGGCATTTTGCCCTTCCCCGGTACTGTAACGGCGAGATGCCCATGGCGGCTTCCGCTATGGACATGCCCGACGGCACTCATGTCCGCGAGATGAATGAGGACGATATGGAGCGGGTGGCAAAGAGCTATGTAAATGCCGCGCGCATGGCCAAAAGGGCCGGTTTTGACACCATACTGCTTCACTACGCCCACGGCTGGCTCATGGGAGGCTTCCTGTCGAACCTGATTAATCACCGCACGGATCAATATGGGGGAAGCATAGAGAACCGATGCCGGTTTCCCCAAATGGTACTCAAGCGTATACGCACCGAAATTCCCGATCTGTTGGTGGAGATCCGCTTAAGCGGGAGCGAACTGACGTCCGGCGGCATTGAACTGCAGGATTGCGTGGAGATGGCCCGCATATTCTCTGAGGACGCAGACATGCTTCATATCTCATGCGGCACGCGATTGAACGCGGCCACCCGCCCGGTGATGCATCCCTCCCATTTTCTGGAACACGGCCACAACGCCTTCCGGGCGGCAGCGGTAAAAAAGGCAGTCTCCAATATCCCCGTGGGCGTAGTAGGCGCTATTACCGATCCGGCTCTGGCTGAGCGGATCCTGGCCGAGGGGATGGCAGACTATGTCCTGGCGGCGCGGGCCTTCATCGCTGATCCGGATTGGGGAGAAAAAGCCCGCAGGAACAAGGCGGATGAGATCCGCCCCTGCATCAAATGCCTGCGCTGTCTCGACGTGGCCGGCGGCCGCACCGGCACAAAATCCGCCGTATTACAGGACTTCACAAACGCCACAAAGCATAACGGATGTTCCGTCAATCCCGAATATGCCAGGCAGGAGGTGTTAAGCCTCTACCCGGCGGCCGCCGCGAGCCGGAATGTAGTCGTGGTCGGCGGCGGACCGGCCGGTATGCAAGCCGCGATGCAGGCCTCCGCCAGGGGACACCGGGTAACGCTGCTGGAAAAAGGGGATCGGCTGGGCGGTCAGCTCTTCTATTCCGATTACGTATGGTTCAAAAAAGATATGAAAAACTACCGCGACTGGCTGATTCGCATGGTGTTGCGCTCCGGTACCAAAGTCATGCTGCATACGGAAGCGTCGCCGGAGCTGGTAAAAGAGCTGAGGCCCGACGCGGTGATCGTGGCCGTAGGCGCAGATCCTTTTATCCCGCCCATTCCCGGTGTGGAAGGCGCCAACGTCCATACGGCTCTCGACATCTTCGCGGACTGTTCCGCCCTGGGTGAACGGGTAGTCCTGGTAGGAGGGGGGCTGGTCGGCTGCGAAACGGCCCTGCATCTTTCCCGGAACCATAAGCAGGTGACTTTGCTTGAGATGCGGGACGAGCTGGCGCCCGACGGTTACTTCAGCGAAAGGCTCCATACGCTGGAATATATGGAAAACGATCCGAATATAGAATGTCTGACCAATACCCGCTGTCTCGGGATCGAATCCGGCTATGTGAAGGTGTCGGTCCCGGAGGGGGAAAAAAGGATAGCGGCGGACAGCGTAGTGCTTTCTTCCGGTATGAGAGCCAGGGCGTCTATAAGGGACCGATTCCTGGGCACGGAATTTGACGTGATTCCCGTAGGCGACTGTGTCCGCCCGGCCAATCTGCGGGAAGCAACCTGGCAGGCTTATAACGCCGCGATGACGATACGCTGATCCGCCCCGGAGCCGTTTGTCTCCCAGCGAAGCGGAATGGTAACAAAGGGGACATGTCCAAATCGAATGGACATGTCCCCTTTCCAAATTACTGCGTTAGTTTCTGATCGATGCGAAATCATTATCCAGACTTTCCGCCAGTCCGTCTACATCCATCTCGTCTTCCATGGAATAATTCAGGATGGTTTCGTAGAAGATCTGATAGTATTCGTCGGAGAACAGGGTCAGGCCGGAGCTGTTCCACACCTGCTCTGCGGGATAGGACTGGATATCCATGAGGCCGTCGGAGAAGCTTAAGTCTACTCCTTTCGCCGTGGAGATCTTGAACCCATTGGTGGCATAGCTTTCACCGGATTTTTTGCTCAGCAGCCAGCTATAAAATTTTTTGCCGGCTTCCAGTTTGTCCGTGTCGGTGCTGTTATACAGGCAGATTCCGTTTCCGGGCCGCAGGATCATCACCGCGCCGCTGGGATCGTCGGTGGTGGGCATTGCAAATACTCTGACGTCACAATCCGGATTTTTCGCGGTGATCCCGTCGATGGCCCAGGAACCATTGGCTACCATGGCTGCTTCACCGGTGGCTACCATGTTCTGCGCGGTGTCCCAGTTGGTTCCGAAGGGATCATCTCCCCAATAGGGTTTGAAGCTATAGTAGTTTTTGATCGCTTCCTTGAATTTTTCATCATCCGCAAAATGGGAGGTCAGGTTCATTTTGTCGGTGAACCAGTCCGGGGTGCCGAAGACCGGGAAACCGGCCACATCCACGTATTCCTGAAGCCCCCAGAGTTCCTGCATGGGGGCGGCGAAGGGCTGGACCCCATTCCCGGTCAGGATCTCACAGATCTCCTTCAATTCGGTCAATGTGGTCGGGACCTTCAGCTGGTGTTTGTCAAAAATAGCTTTGTTGTAGAAGATCGCATAACCGTTTACATCCAGGGGAACCGCATATTGTTTGCCATCAACCTGGCCGTCGGGAAGATAACTTTCATCGATATTTTCCAGTCCTTCTATCTGCGTAACGTCATACAGGTGACCGGCCTTTGCGTATTCTTCATAGTATACCTGACCGGCCAGGTCGAAGATCATCGGCGCGTCGTCAGATGCAATTTTCGTTTTCAGGGTCTGGTCGTAGGTATTATACGGGACGGTTTCGACATTGATATGGATGTCCGGATTCTCCGCTTCGAAGCTTTGGATCATGTCTTCGACCCATACTTTAATACCTTCTTCCTGGAAATGATGCAGCCAGGTAATTTCTACCGCTTTGCCGGAGCTTTTATTTTTACCGGAGCTTTCTTGATTCGCGCTTTCATTTCCATCCCCCGTATGGTCCTGATCCGACGCATCGGATGCCGGGGCAGTATTGTCTTCTTGCCCCCCGCTGCCGCAGCCAGTCATAAGTCCTGCCGTCATAACCATTGTCAATAGAATCCCCAATATTCTTCTCTTCATGATATTTCCTCCTTTATATCACCAGATTTTTGTAAAATAGCTCTCGCTCCCGTATCGTTTCTTTTTTTAAGAGTTCCCCTGTTTCTAAAAAGTGATTCGTCATATCCCAATCCGGAATTCCGGCTCTTCCGCCGGTACCGGTACATTTTATGGCGGATGCCGCGCTGGCGAACAAAAGACACTGCCTGGGTTCCAAGCCTTTTATCCAGGCACTTAAAAACGCTCCGTGAAACACATCCCCCGCCCCGGTAGTGTCCGCAACCGGCAGCTTGCGAAACGCCGGGATATGGATGTACTCGCCGTCGATCACTGCCTCCACCCCCTGTTCCCCCATCGTGACAGCAGCCACCCGGCAGCCTTTTTCGGCAATCTCATACAGGGTGTCCCGAAAAGGCTTTCCCTTGGATCTTACCTTAAAATAAGCCTCGGAGCCAATATAAATATCGATCAATCTTTCCATCTCTATCAGGGCGCCGGTTTCTTCCGGATATGGGTCAGCATCCATTGACACCGTAATCCCCTGACTCTTCGCGAACTCTGCCGCCGCTATGGATACCGCGTCCGGCGTCTCCAGGTGAATTACCCTGGCCTGTCTGAGGAAGCCGACATCCAGTTCCGACGGTGTCAGCTGTCTGACCGTAGGTCTCTCTCCTAAGAATCTTCGGTTGGGAGAGTATGTTTCCGCTATACATACACAGTAACCTGTTTTTCCCTCCTCTCTTACTTTTAACTGGTCTGCCTGGATTCCATGACGTATAAAATCCTCCCGGACAAATTTGCCCTTTGCATCTTTACCGATGGTACCGGCGACAGCACATTCCATGCCGAGCCTGGACGCCGCCACCAGGGCGGTGCTCACCTTCCCGCCTCCCTGGCTGCTGTAATCCAGAAGTGACGTATAGCTGTTCTCGTCCGGCAGCCGATCCACCACCAGGATCAGGTCCTTGATGGGTTGAGCGATTCCTATGATATCCATATTGATCCTCCCTAGTATACTGGCTAGCTTTTGACCGCGCCGGATGCGATTCCTTCTATCAGATACCGCTGGCAGAATACGAAGAAAATCAGAACCGGCAGCATGCAGACGATAGAAGCCGCGAAGGCAACGCCATAATCGGTCGTATGTTCCCCGAAAAAGTAGTATTGTTTTACCGTCAGGGTCCGCACTTCCTCTTTTTGCAGAAGAATCAGCGCGATATTAAAATCATTCCACAGCCACATCACATGGAGAGCCGCAACCGTCGCCGTGATCGGTTTTAACAGCGGAAACACGATTTGGAAAAATGTCTTATAGGGTCCGCAGCCGTCGATCATCGCCGCTTCCTCAAGCTCCCTCGGAATGGATTTTACAAATCCCACATAGAGGAAGGTAGCGTAGGCAATGCTGGTTCCGGTCAGGATCAATATCATTCCAACCAGTGAATTCTGAAGCCGGAGGGCTTTGTACATCTTATAGATCGGAATCATCAGTATCTGGAACGGAATCATCAGGGATGCCAGATAGATCTTGTCCAGGCATCGGAATGCCCGGTTCGAAGCGGCATGTCTGGCGATCGCGTATCCTCCCATGGAGGCGCCCACGATGATCAGCGCCACGGATGGAAAGGTAACGATGCAGCTGTTGATCAGGGACCGTGTAAAATCACTGCGCTCCATGGCCTCCGTATAGTTTTCCAGATGCAGGGCAGCGGGGAGGCTCATAATGGCACGGGAGATCTCCTGCTGCGTCTTCAGTGAGGTTAACACGGCCATAAAGATAGGAAAGCAAAACAGCAACATCAGAAGGATGGTCAACGCAATGGTGAAATAGCTCTTTGTTTTCATCAGATCTCCACCTCTCTTTTCCGGAAGAAGGAAGATACGGCGCTGCCCAGGAGCACAAGGGCGATCACAAATACCAGAGAAATCGCCTGTCCGTAGCCGGCCTTATTGTAGCGGTACAGATTTTCAAAGATATAGATGGATATCGTTCTGGAGGCTCCCCCCGGACCGCCGCCGGTGCTTGAGAGGGTCATGGCGAATTCCCGCAGCCAGCTGGTCAGGGTCAGCGTAATACACACGGTAAAGGATGGAGTCAGAAGCGGCAGCGTCACATGGCGGAACTTTTGCCTTGCGCCGGCCCCATCTACGATGGCCGCTTCATACAGGTCGGTGGGTATGTTTTTCAGTCCCGACAGATAGATCAGCATATTGATTCCGCAGGTATTCCAAAGCCCCATGACGGTGATGGCGAAGATGACCCAGTTTCTGTTGCCCAGCAGATTCTTAATGCTGAAGATCTGGGAAAGCACCTCACGGTAGATAAATCCCCATAAGAATGCCGTCAGCACCGCGCTGAAGCACACCGGTACGAAGAACAGGATCTTCGCCGCATTGCTCCATTTCCCGATCTTTTGATTGACCAGCAGGGCCAGTCCCAAAGATATGATATTATTTCCGGCTGTACCAAAGAGGGCGAATAATAAGGTGTTACGTACCGGGGCCAGAATTCTCTTGTCGCTGAACATCCGGATAAAGTTATCGAATCCCACATAGTTATAATCTTTTGTGATTCCGTTCCAGTCCGTGAATGCGATGTTGATCCCCAGTATAAGGGGAATCAGGACAGCAAATGTGAAGAAGAGAAAACCCGGCAGCAGAAACACATATTTCGATGTGGCTCTGGAATGGATCCCTCGTTTTTTCATGTCAATCCCTCCTCCGGCAGCCCACGGGCATCCCGCGGCGCACTGTATTCTTTCGGATTGTGGGGATTTCCGCCCATCTCTAACAGTGCATGGACGATCCCTACATCCGAATGTACCCACAGGCCATGATCACATTCGTCTCCGGTACGAAGTCTGTCGGTCACGAATCTCATGTCCGCTTCAAAATGTCCTTCCGCCACCTCCAGATATTCCTGATGGCGCAGGTTCTGAAAATTGGATGTGCGCACCCCTGTAGTCATGCCCTCGATGGTATCCTTACGGATCAGGTTCAGGCGGAACCCTTCTCCTGCCAGATAGAAGCTGCCGTTTCCTTCATATACAATCAGCCCTTTGCCCCGGACCTTATAATGCTCTTCTTCTGTGTGGGCGGCATCCATATAGGGTCTGGTATCCGAAGCGTAAGCATCGCCCAGAGGGTTGGTGCAGACCACCCGTCCGATGAAATCGCCGAAATCAATGTAATCAAAAGCGCTGCCTTCATACTGGGTAACTGCATATAAACGCCCGGTGCCCTGGTATTTTTGGATTAACGGTGCCGCTGCTCTGACAATCCGTACCATATTCGCATATTCCTGTACCCCGGGTTTGAACTTCCCCTCCGGATCGATCAGGCTGTCGATCCCAAAACAATGGATTCCGCACAGACCAAATTCCACGATTCCACGGAATGTATTTACCGCGTTCATTGCCGTGGCACCGGACTCGGGAATGTAGAGGGGATTATCCGGTCCCGCGTACTTTTCACAGATATCTCCATACATCAGGTAATCGTTATAGTATACATCCGGGCAAAGTGCGTCGATATCCGGCGTGAACCGCTTCCACAGATCCAGCACCCGGCTGGTGGCGCCTCCGGATGGGTAATCGATCCCGGCTACCCGGTTATACATTTCTCCCAGCCACACGTTGACGTAGGTGGGGATCGCATACTCCCGTTTCCCCGCAGCGGATATGGAATTGATA
Organism: Diplocloster hominis; assembly: GCF_032380655.1. Classification (NCBI taxonomy): domain Bacteria; kingdom Bacillati; phylum Bacillota; class Clostridia; order Lachnospirales; family Lachnospiraceae; genus Diplocloster; species Diplocloster hominis. The sequence continues at coordinate 18,683 of NZ_JAWDIY010000050.1, forward strand.
TAGACCGCGAAGGCATAAGCCGTGCATATTTCCGCCGCGTGGAAGCCGAATACTTCTTCCCAGGTTCCCTCAGTCCTGCCGCCGTTCTCCATCCATATCTCCCGAACCTGGGCTGTTCCAGGTATTCCGGGCTTTTTACCGGGATGTATTCCGGTATTTCCTGCAGAATTAAAGTTCCTGTTTATTCCCTGACACGATTCCCGGAGCCAACGCATTACTTCCTCCGGTACCTGGCTTATATAAGCGCGTTCCCCGATGTCGGAATAATCTCTTGGGGTACCGATCTGCCCCGGTTCGTTTTCTATCTGAACGCCGGCTACGATTCCTTCTGTATCATGGGATTTCAGATAGCCCAGCAGTTTGGAAAAGGCACGGGCATCGGCCTGCCTGTTTTCTTCACAATGGGGAGACAGAACCCGGGTCTCAAAGTGTTGTATAGTCTGTACCCAGCGGAATCTTTCTTTTTGTGTCCGCATCCAGACCGGGATATACTGGGAGGCTCCGTTTTTCCAGGAGCCGAACCAGAGCAGGATCAGACGCATGCCGTATGCTTTTGCCTGCCGTAACAGCATGTCGGTCTGGGAATAATCATATATTCCCTCTTCCGGTTCCAGCAGGTTCCAGCAGACCGGAGCCGCTACTGTATTCAGGCCCAGTGCCCGGGCTGCCTTCCACGCCCTTTGCATGGTTTCTTCCGAATAGGTGCTGGAATTGTGTACCTGACCGCCGACGGAGAAGAAGGGTGTTTTGTCCCTGTTATAAAATAAGTAGTTCATAAGATATCCTCCAAGCCGCTTCCTGTTCTATGATTCAAAAATATAGGACGACAGGCCGCATTTTTCCCTGATATACTCCGATAATTTTTCCCGCGCGTATTCCACATGTCCGCAGGCCCCGTCTCTATCCTCCGTCTGCTGGAAATACTGTCCTGTATACTTCTGGTTTAAATAGGAAAATTCCGTGCCCACATTGAATTTATTGATTCCATTCCGGAAAGCGTCTGTCAGCTGCTCATTTGGAATACCGCTGCCGCCGTGAAGGACCAGCGGTGTCTTTACTGCCTCATTGATCTCGCGGAGACGCGTGATATTAAGCTTCGGCGGCCTTGTATAATTGCCATGGGCACTGCCGAAGGCAATCGCCAGCGCTGTAACCTCCGTGGCTTCCGTAAATATCCTGGCTTCCTCCACCTGTGTATAGAGATCGGATGATAGATAATCCCCTTCCCTGGCCGCCTTTCCCACATGTCCCAATTCCCCCTCCACATCTGCTCCAAAGGCCTTCGCCGTCCGGACTACGGAAGCGGTAAACGCGATATTTTCTTCCAGGGGAAGCAGGGAGCCATCCGCCATAACAGAAGGGAAGCCGGCTCTTAATGCGCTGACAAGATATTCAAAATTACTGCAGTGATCCAGATGAATCCCCACGGGAATCCTCACCTGCCGCGCCTGTTCCTTTACCAGGGAAACGAATCCTTCCAGGGAAACGTATCCCGCCATTTCCGGGTACAGCATCACAATCACCGGACGTTTTGCCGCCGCGGCGCCCTGTACTGCGGCGGCGATCATGGCGTAATTCATGGCGTCGAAGGAAAGGACCGCCGTCCCGCGCCTGTCCGCTTCGGCCAGTATATCTCTCACCCGCTCCAGACTCATAAGCCTCTCTCCTTTCGTTCCGGAATATCCGGGGAATCATAGATCAGATCCAGATACCTGCAGGCTTCTTCAAATTCCTTGCGGAAATCACCAAAGATACCCACCACATGATGTATATAAGGGCCATAGATAAATTTCTTTTCCCACTTTACCCAGTCATCCACCGTAAGCCAGACATAGTTTCCATTCGTAAGCGGTCCTTCCACCGATTCGCCGTATCCGGCAAAGCACCGGTATTTCCCATCGGCCCCATCAAACCGCAGAACCGTCACGCCGCCCTTTTTCAGCGGATAGAAGCCCTGGCCGGACTCTGTCACATAACCGGGTACCGACGGTTCCTTCAGCGATTTGGCAAACGGCCCGCAGTGCCAGAGCAGTTCCGTGTTATCCTCCTGCGGATGCCTGATCGTCAGGTCGGCCGTGAAGGAAGGGGCCGTGTAATTATTGGCCGCGACAGCCAGCGCCGCGGTCACCGCCGCGTGGATATCCAGTTCACAGGCGCAGGGGATGCCCCGGTCATTGATGTCCCCAAAGAGGAAGCACGGCGATATATCATACCGGCTCAGTATTTCATGCCAGCACTCACCGGCGATGCAGGTGCATCTGTATCTGCAGGCCAGTTCCATGATTCCGAGCTCTATAGCGGCCATAGTCTCCTTCTTATCTCCCAGTCTGGCAAGATCGATATTGCGTTCCATATCCCGGATCAATCCCTGGATCTGGTCCGGTTTTTCCTCCCGTATCTTTCGGACCGTATCGAAAAGTTCTGTGGCTGTGACGGGTACGATCTCAATATTATACTTTTCCAGAAGTTCCGCTTCATTGATCATGACTCCCAGGAACTGCTGGGGACGCACGCTGATCTGCAGGACCCTCAGTCTGCCAAAAGCGGCGACGATCCTGGCGGTCCCCAAAAAACTCGCAAACTGCTGTTCAAATACCAGGTCGTTTATCCGGCAGTTTTCTATGTAGGTAAATTTTACATGATACCGCATCAGCACCTTGGAGGCCGCGAACAGCCCGCATTGCGTATCCGTAGGACGCCAGTCCAGGCCCGACGGCATTTCGTCCCGGGGCCCCCAAATCAATGTGGGAACCATAAGCTCCCTGGCCAGTTTCGCCACAGCCTCCTCCTGTCCGAAATTACAGAACGGCACAAACAAGGCATCTATCTCCTCCTGCTTAAAATACCGGGCAGCCACAAGCGCGTCCTCGTAATCCGTCAGCAGAGTGTCTGCCTCTATCCGGAGCGTCTCTTTCCCAAACACCACCTCTTTCTCCCGGAAGGACAGGCCATCCGTTGTCACCACATCAAAATCATATCTCTTTGAGAATTCCTTTACTTTTTCCATTATAAGGCGGTAGTTCTCAAACGCCTGCGGCGCGTTCCAGGAATCCCTGCGGGTGACAGCTACCCCCAGCTTTAGTCTTCTGCTCAAATGCTCCACGTCTATTCCTCCTTATCCGGATCATCTACAATGGTATTGTCAAAGAAATTCAGAAAAAATGGCAGCTGATCCGTAAAGCTTCTGCTGGCTTTCTCGATCATGATCTGGTCTGCCATGTCTAGTTTTTGTGAGACCGCTTTCAGACTCCGGGGAATCTTTTCTTTATGACGGAAGCCCACGATAGGTGCCGTAATCCCCTTTTGATGCGCCACCCAGCTCAGTGCCATTTCCGCCGGCGTCCATCCGTTTTTGACGGACAGCTGTTCCAGTACCTCCACCACTCCAACCGCTTTTTCATAGTACGGAGATTGGAAGATCGGCACACGGCTCCGGTCATCTGTGGGTTGGTTATCCCTGTGGAATATTCCGGTCAGAAGTCCCTGGGCCAAGGGCGAATAGGGGATAACCGATATGTTCTGTTCCCGGCAAAAGGGCAGCAGCTTTTTATCCGCATACCTCCACAGCAGGCTGTAGCATGGCTGGATGATATCAATTTTCGCATATTGCATGGCTTCCCTGGTCTGCTTCAGCGAAAAGTTGGACAGGCCGACCGCTCTTATTTTTCCCTGTTCTCTCAGCAGGTTAAAGGCTTCCAGGGTTTCTTCGATGGGCACCGTTCCGGTGTAATCCGGGTAATGGACAAAGTAGACATCCAGATAATCGGTCTTGAGGCGCCGAAGGGAATCCTCGCAGTTTCGTATGACATCCTCATAGTGCATTTCCATCTGCCACAGTTTGCTGATCACACAGCAGTTCTCTCTGGGGATCGTTTGCAATGCCTGCCCCAGCACCTGTTCGGAATGCCCCAGGCCGTAGATGTAAGCAGTGTCAAAGGTGTGAATCCCCAGCTCATAAGCGGTCCGGATATTTTCGATCGCCCGTTCATCCTGACTCTTTCCCCAGTATTCATCGCCTCCCATCTGCCAGCAGCCATATACCAGATCTGATATCGGAATACCGGTATCGCCGATTTGTTTCATGTAAAATGACCTCCTTCGTCTGCCCTGCCGTTTGGCAGGTCCGCCTTGACTTAATTTCTTTTTTCTGTTCACAATATAGCTGAAACTTCTAAGTCCATCTACATTCTTTGTGTATCATGCATAAAAACGGGTTCAAGTTGCATGGATTTCTGCTGAAATTATATAAGGATTCGTTTATAATAACCATAGGACAGTTAAAAGGCCGGAGGACAGCATGAATAGAAAAATCTTCATTCCGCATCTTATCACTTTTATCACAGCATTCTGGGCAATCTACCTGGTGGCCTTTATCACCAGGTGCCAGCTGCAGTTGTTTCATCACGCGCTTTTTGTAAGGCAGAGCCGCCTTCACGTAGACTGGGTCATCAATCACAGCCTTATATTCAAATTAACCGCTTCCATCATTCTCTGCGTATTTGGGATCGGATGTTATCTGATTCACCTGCTGGCAGTGGAAAATAATATTTTTCTGCACTTATCCAGACTTTGTTTTTTGTCATCCGGAATGATCAGCTGTGTGTGGGAAATCAATACGATGTTCACTACCCCCAAAACAGACCGGTTAATCTGGATCAAAAGCGGCGATCTGTTTCTGATCTTATTTTCCGTGCAGGCCATAACCCTGCTGACACGTTTTCTGATAAAAAATGTGAGGCCTCTTTTTTCCATTCTTCTGTACGGATTGACCCTGCCCTTTACGGCCGCGATGGTACTGCTGACCCCGGTAAAGGCTTTAAAGGCGCTGCATGTTTATCTGATTTTATTTTTTATTTTCGGAATCTGCTTCTGTTCCTATCTCCTTTATCTGCAATCAGGGCATATTTTGAAAATGATATTTTCCACAACGCTGCTTTTGTTTCTTGGTTATACGGTTTTTACCATTATGCAGGCCAGGGACGATCCGGGACTCGTTCAGTATCACAGTTATCTGCCCCGTATCCTGCTGCTCCTGCTTACATTTCTTATCTTCCTGTTTTCCTATGGATTCCGGGAATACCGGAACCGGATCTTTTATAATAAAACCCTGAACCGGAAGATTCACGAGGCAAACCAGTTTAAAGAAGAGACGCTGGACCATATTATGAAATTCACCCAGGCTCCGCTGAACCGGATCAGCGGCTTAAGTGAAGTACTGCTGGAGGACACCGGCGGGAACCTGCCGGACGCCCAGAGGAAAATACTGCTGCAGATGCAGTCGGTGGTAAAGAACCTGAATACATTAATGGATAATCTGCACACTTACAGCATCCTTCAGGGAAAAACCGTCTCCCTGGACATGATGAAGGTCAGCTTCTCCACCATCCTGGAAATGGCCATCGACGATATCGTCACAGGGGATGAGCTGGTTTGCGCAGACAGGATTCATTATTCCATGGAAAATACGGAAGACTATATCTACGGGGACCCCTATTATCTCATGCAGGTGAATTATAACTTTCTGCTGGCCCTTCTGGATATCCGGAACCAGGAACCGATTCAGATCCAGACCAGCAGGCAGAAGGACCGGTTATGTATCCGGATGAGCGTTACCATAGGAGAGGGGAAAATGAAGAAGGTACAGCGAATAAAGCGCATCCTAAATAACCGGTCCGCATATATCCGGGAAAACCTGAACAGCGAAGAGGAACTGACGACCATCATCGCCAGGAATCTTCTTCTCATGCAAAACGGTGAATTAAAGGCGTTCGCTGCCAATCAGAAGTTTTTTGTCATTCACTACTCCATACCGGTCTGGAATGACCAGGGACAGGCATCGCCTCACACGGAGAGTCCTGCGGTCGGTCCATCCTCCGGCTATAAGGTCATCCTGATCAGCACGCTGCCAGAACAGATCGAGCTGATCAAATCTTACCTGGAGTATTCAGCCTATGACCTTGTGGTCTTTCACACCTCGGAGGATGCATTGCGGTATATGGAACATACCAGGCATATCGGAGTCATTCTCATTGGCACTACATTTTTAAAAATGAGCAGCCAGCAGATCATCCAGACGATCCGACGGCAGTTTTCAATGGGACAGATGCCGGTGATCCTGATCCGAAAAGAGATGTTCGGCCAGCTGACAGACCCTGTTCTGTCCCAGATCAATGACATACTGGTCGAAACCTTTACCCGCAAAGAACTGCTTTGGAAAATCGAATGCGCCATTTATCTGAAAAAATCGGTATCCATGGCCCTGAAGTCCAGAATTGATTTCCTGCAGTCCCAGATGGACCCGCATTTTATCTTCAATGCCATCAGCACGATCATGCCGCTGTGCATGGAGGCGCCGGATAAGGCGTATGACCTGCTGGACAGCTTCAGCAACTATCTGCGGGGCAGTTTGTTCGCAGGGGAACTGCAAAAAAGCGTATCCCTTTCCAAAGAGTTAGAACTGGTACAGGCTTATTTAAAAATCGAGACGGCCCGATTCCATGAGATGATCTCCTATTCGATTAATGTAAACTGCAATGACTCTACCAAAATTCTTCCTTTGATGATTGAACCTATTGTGGAAAATTCCGTGAAACACGGCAGACGGGGGACACAGAAATTAACGATTCAGATTGATGTGATACAGGATGATGACTGGATCTATATACAGATTCAGGATGACGGCGCGGGAATCTCGCCGGAACGCCTGGAACAGATACAGGAGATGAATACTCAGACCTCCATCGGCCTGGCCAATCTGATTAAGCGGCTGAAGCTTTACTATAACGAAACCCTGAATATCATAAGCGAGCAGGGGCAAGGAACCACCGTCTCCTTCCGGATTCCATGCCGTGCGGCTGATATGCAGGAAAGCTGACTTTACCTATCTAATCTAACACTTTTGCAGAAGAATGGAGGTTCGCAATGATACGCGTCATAACTCTCGACGATGAACAGCTGGCATTGGACAATCTGAATTTTATCTTAAGAAAATTCCCGGAACTGGATATCATCTTATCCACGACGGACGCCAATACCGCGTTAGATTCCCTGCAGTCCCTGAAACCGGATCTGATCTTTGCCGATATCTCCATGCCGGAGATCAACGGCATGGAAATCGCGGAAAAAATCCTGGAATTGAAGCTGTCCACCAAAATCATTTTCATCACTGCCTATGAGCAATACGCGCTGGACGCGTTCCGGGTCAATGCGGTGGATTATATCCTAAAGCCGGTCACCACCTCCAAAATCCGGCACTCCCTGGACAAAATCACCTCTCTGTCCCAGGGCCGGCCGGACCTTACTCCAAAAGCCCATGGGGAGTTCCGCATCATTGGTACCCAGAATAACCGGTTTTATATCATCCGTCCCGAAGAAGGGCAGTTCATCAAGATGGAACTGCGGGATCTGATTCTGGTCACACAGTCCGGAGAGTACCTGCTGCGGCACAGCATCTCTTACTGGGAAGAGAACCTCGTTCCCTATGGGTGGTTCCGCTGCCATAAAGGCTATCTGGTAAACATGAACCAAATCGAGGCGATCTATCCGATGTTTAATTCTACCTATAATGTAAAAATCAAGAACCAAAAGGATGCGATCCCTGTCAGCCGCACCTATATCAAAGAGTTCCGGGCGCTATTAAACATCTGAAAAGGGGACATGTCCCCTTTTCTATCATTTAGAATATGCAATGCTTTCGAACTCTTCTTTTTTCACAGGCCGGTAATAATAGAAACCCTGGGCCAGCCGGCCGTTCAGTTTTAATAGGATATCCGCCTGTTCCTGATCCTCCACTCCCTCGCAGATGACCATCAGGCCCAGTTCTTTGGCCAGATGAATCAGGTTCCTGACAACCGTTTGTTCCCGCTCAGCCCGGATACCGTGGGCAATAAAGCTGCGGTCCATTTTCAGCACATCAGCCGTCAGCTGCTGCAGCTGGCCAAGCGACGAATACCCCGATCCGAAATCATCAATGGCGATCAGAAAGCCCTTCTGCTTAAGTTTTGGCAGCAGCGTTTCGATCACGGCCGGGTCTTCGATGATTGCGCTTTCGGTTATCTCCACGATCAGCAGTTGATGCAAAACCTGGTATTGGTCCGCGATGGCGCTTAAGTGTTCCGGGAAATCCGGCTGTTCAAAGTGCAGCCTGGAGAAATTACAGGAAACCGGCAGCACCGTAATATCCTGGTCCATCCACTTGCGCATGGACCGGCATACATCCTCGAACAGCCACAGATCCACGGTTGTAACCATTCCGTTTTTTTCAAACAGGGGGATAAAGGCGCCCGGCATCAATAGTCCTTTTTCCGGGTGGTTCCAGCGGATCAGGGCCTCACTGCTGATAATTCGCCCGGTTTCCATGTCCACCTGGGGCTGATAGTATACCTCCAGCTCGCCCCGGCTGAGCGCAGACCCCAGTCTGTTTTCCAGCTCTTGCTGAAAAATAGCCTGCTGGCGCATTTTTTCATCGTAGCACATGACAAAATGATTGGGATTATTTTTTGCGCTGCGTCTGGCATAATTGGAGAAATCCATCATTTGCTGGATGCCTGTCTCTTCCGACGGGCTGATGAGATAGGCGCCGTATACCATACCGATCTGATAAGGTATCCCCGTTTTTTCCTGACGCCAGAGATCCAGCTGCTTTAAGATAGCTTCCAGCCGGATTAACAGCTCTTCCCAATCCGTATATTTCATCAGAATCACAAAGTTGTCCGCGGAGACCCGTCCACACAGCTCTTTGTCACATTGATTTTTCCGCAATATACCGGCCAGTCCGATCAGCACTTCATCCCCCACACCAAATCCAAAATGATCATTAATCAGCCGGAACTGGCAGATATCGCTGTAGAGCAGCGCATAATCCCCTCTGTCCTTCCCGCGGGCCAATTCCTCCCATTTCCTATAAAAGCCATTGATATTATATAATCCCGTTAACTCATCTTTATACAGCAGTTCCTGGATTCTTTGGTTGCTGCGAAGGGCGATCTTTAAGTTATGGCTGATCAGGAATATAATGATCCCCAGAATCAGGCAGATCGCAATGATCACAGCCGCCATATGCTGTCTGATCAAATCTCCGATACTGAACTGGTTTCCCTTCGCCATATAATTGATCAGCGAAGTATCGATTTGATCCCTGGGTAAATATTGCACACATTTGTTAATTATGGAAAAGAGGCGCTGATCCGCTGAAAAGGATACCCCCACACACAGATCATTGCTGTACATACTTAGAGGCGCAGCGCTTAAGTCGTTAAACTGCTCCTCCTCCAGATAATAACTGGCGACCTGGGTATTCATAAAAGCTGCGTCCGCTTTTCTGCTGTTCACCGCCTCGAGGCAGGCTTTGGCTGATGGATAATAAACGATATCCATCTCCGGATTATCCTTTTTCACATCCTCCGACAGCTGATATCCTTCCGGCTGCGCCAGACGGATGATCTTCTCATTCCCCGTCCGGGTAACCATCGCGGTTGGCGTCCGCAAAAAGTAGATGGTTGAATTGATCTGATTTCTCCGGTCCCAAAGATAATCTCCATCGGACACGCAAAGAACATCGATGTCCCCTTTTTCCAACAGTTCCAGCGCTTCCGCCTGCGGATGCGCCTCGAAGCGGAATTGAAGGCCGCTGCTTTCCGCTATAAAATGCAGGATATCCGACGTAACTCCCGTAAACTGGCCGGTACCCGGCTCTGTATAAGAAAGAGGAGCGAAGTCCGGATCATAGGAGGCCACGATCGTCCCCGCCTGCCGTATAAAATCCTGTTCTTCGTTCGTGAAAACCGGTTTCTGATTAGCGCTGGGCGCCAGATATTTGTCATAGAGGTCCATTTCATAGCCAGGATTACCCAGCATAATATCGTTCATGGCCCGGTTTAAGTATTCCAGTACATCTTCCCTCTGACGCGATACGGCAAAATACAGCGGACTGGGTGAAAACTGTGCAACACTCCGGAATGTACTGTTTTTCCCCAGGTGGGTAATCGCCACCCCGTCCAGGGTACCGTCGTCCAGAGCAGCCAGCAGCTTATCCGTCTCATCATATTCTTGAATCTTAAGGGTGATTCCATGTTCCCGGCAGAAGGCTTTAAAGTTCTCTCCATCGATACCGCCGCTTATGATACCCACATTCATCCCCTGAAAAGCTTCGAAATCTTCATAATTATACCGCTGGTCATCCGGCCTCACATTCAGGGTCGTATAGATATTACACATTGGCTGTGTGCTGAACAGCATCTGGCTGGCCCGCTCCTCTGTGTAATAGACCGCAGGAAGCAGATCAATCTCTCCGTCGATCAGCATCTGCAGCGCGGATTCCCAGCTAACCGCATCGATCACATCGTACAGGAAGCCGCTGTGTTTGGATATCTCCTGCAAAAACTCAAAATTGTAGCCGACGTATTCCTCGTACTGATTCCGGGACATATAGTCGCCATCCTCATAATATCCGACTTTCACAGGCTCTGACGCATTTTTCTCCGAAGCCTCCAGAGGTAAAACCGTGCCGATAAACGTGAAAAGAATGGTTAGAAAACACGTTGCGCTTTTATATAGGTTTTTCATTGTCTGCTGCACCTTCTCTGATCATACCATTTTTATAAAAAAATGGCCTCTCTTGCCGCAATGATACTGTAATATAGTATAACTCAAATGCCCAGAAAAAGTAACCTTAAGTATAAATTATCCGCATCAAAGCTTTTCTTTATTTTCATCCCTGCCCAATCCCGGCTCAGGCTCAATACGGCCTCAGACTAAGGACCTGTATTTTACCATCGTATAAAGTCCGTGCCCGTCCAGGGCTTTTCGATTGTCCTTATATGTATAACCCATCTTTTCATAAAATCCACAGGCAGTTATAGATGCGCCGATCTCTATTCTCTGCGCCCTACGGAACAGTTCGTCCTGTTCCAGCGTGTCCATGATGATTCTTCCTATCCCCCGCCCCTGATATTCCGGGAGAACAAATATGGTTACTAAGCCGCTTTCGGTCAGGCTTCCATTGAGACTTTTGACAGAACCGGTACCGATAATCTTATCCCTCTCGCAAATGACATACATGTGGGCATTTTCAGCGATATGACATACCTGCTTTGCATTATGCTTTTTCGCCAGGCGTTCCATTTCCTCCTGACTGTAGTCTTTTATATTCACTTCTAAGAAATTCCTTTGTATCAATGAGGCAACCTCCGACGCGTCTTTCTTTTCAAACCTTCTCGCAGTGAACATCCCGTTCCTTCCTCCTGCTAAAAAATATGGGAAATACTGATAATTTGTATTTCCGTCTCAATGATAGAATTATAGCTTTCATTCTTTCTGTCATGGCAAGTGTAGCTGGCTACTATATCTGCAAATAGCTAGACCGAAACCATAAAGACAGCTAGCCAAAAAGAAATCCCGTGTACTGGCATACACGGGATTTCGCTTTGTGTCCAAATGGACATACTTAACTTCCTAGCTAAGACTATTCTACACCAAATCAAGTGTTATGTCAATTTCACACCTTAAACCGGTACCCCACGCCCCAGATCGTCTCAATATACTGAGGTTTGGCCGTATCATATTCTATCTTCTCCCGGATCTTCTTCACATGCACTGTAACCGTAGCGATATCTCCCACGGACTCCATATCCCAGATCTGGTGAAACAATTCTTCTTTTGTATACACATGATTGGGATTCTGTGCCAGAAAGGTCAGCAAATCGAACTCTTTCGTGGTAAAATTCTTCTCTTCCCCATTAATCCAGACCCTTCTGGCTGTCTTATCTATCTTCAGGCCCCGGATCTCTATGATTTCATTTTCCTGATGGCTGCTGTTCATCAGCCGCTCATAACGCGCGAGATGAGCCTTCACACGGGCTACCATCTCACTGGGGCTGAAGGGTTTCGTCATATAATCATCCGCCCCCAGGCCCAATCCCCTGATTTTATCGATATCATCCTTTTTCGCCGATACCATAATGATCGGTGTGTTTTTATTTTCCCGCACCTGACGGCAGATCTCGAACCCGTCCACCCCAGGCAGCATCAGATCCAGGATCAGCAGATCATAATCCTCCGCCATCGCCCGTTTCAAACCGATATCTCCGGTGTTCTCGATCTCCACTTCAAATCCGCTGAGTTCCAGGTAATCCTTTTCCAGGTCCGCGATACTCTCTTCGTCCTCTACAATCAATATTTTACTCATCCACTGGTACCTCCTGATATTTTCTAAGCACGAAATACATGACTGTCCCTGTTCCTTCCTTGCTGGTTGCCCAGATCTTACCGCCGTGGTCTTCAATGACCTTCTTTACGATGGATAGACCGATTCCGCTTCCGCCCTTGGAAGAATTCCGGGAAGCGTCCGTGCGGTAAAAACGGTCAAAAACGAAGGGGAGATCTTTGTTGGAAATTCCCTTTCCATTGTCTTCGATCTCAACCTGGATAAAATCTCCCACATCTTTTACCCGGATATTTATATAGCCTTTAGGTTTGTCTATATATTTTACCGAATTATTGATAATATTATTAATCACCCGCTTCAGCTGTTCCGCGTCGGCGATAATGACTACATCCTCCGACACATAATTAAAATATGCCAGTTCGATATTCTTCGCTTCCAGATCCAGTCCTACTTCTTCTATACAATCATTAAAATAATTGTTGACATTAATTTTGTTAAACGTATACGGAATGCGGTCGGTATCAATCTTCGAGTAAAAGGTCAGCTCATTGATCAGCCGGTCCATGTCATTGGCCTTATTATAGATCGTTTTAATATATTTGTCGATCTTCTCCGGGGTGTCCGCCACACCGTCCATGATGCCTTCCACATAGCCTTTTACCGCTGTGATCGGCGTCTTCAGATCATGGGAAATATTGCTGATCAGTTCCTTATTCTGCTGGTCGAACTGGAGCTTTTCCTCTGAAGTGATCTTCAGGCGCTGCCGCATCTCCTCAAAATCCATACAGAGCTCTCCGATCTCGTCATCCGCTTCCGGTTCGATCGTAAAGTCCAGATTCCCCTCTTTGATATTCTGGGCCGCCGCTTTTAACTTCTTCAAAGGAGAAGCAACGCTCCGGTAGATCCAGGACGTCAGCACCGCGCTGGTACAGACCAGGATCAGGATAATGGTGATCATCATGTCAAACGCGAAGGACCGGACCTGCGGAATCACCGCTTCCGCGGATGTAATGATGAATACACTACCCGGTTCCCCATCCGCACAGTTAAAATCGATCTGTTTGACCAGCGCCTGGACCTCACCGCCCAGGTACACGCCGCCCTCCAAAGTGGAATCATAATTCCCATATTCCGGCAGATGCTTAAAAATTTCGGAAACATCCTTACCACTTCCATTATAAATTAACGTATCCCCCCGCCGGGCCAGTATATAAGAATATTTCCCATAAAGCTCGTTATTCACGGTGCTAAGATAAGCCTCGCTTTCCAGTTCAGAACCGTCCGTGCGGGCTTTATCCTGGATCTTGTCATGGGTGGCTATGGTCAGGCGGCTGAGAAATTGAACGGAATTCGCCAAAGACCCATAGTCATCCCCCGAGATGCCATAGGTCTCCTTCATAGACCGGAGCTGGTAATTACCGAACCCCAGCAGCGCCACCGCAGTCAGCAGCACCGGAACAAGAATAATTGTAAAAAATGCAATAATCAACCTGGTTTTCAACTTCAAGTGCAAAAACACCTGCTTTTCTATATATAATAAAAGATCCTCCAGGATCTCAGATATCGTATTCCCGCAGCCTCCCCCAAACCTTCCGGCAGCTCCGGCTGCATAACTATTGTTTATTATAGCACATGGTCAATCTGAATTCACGAAAACTACTCTAAACAATTATAAAATTTTCATAAATTAATACCTTCTATACCATACCTATTATACCATACCTTTTATACCATTACCTTTTATACCATACCTTTTATACCATTACCTTTTATACCATCACCTTTATACCATCACCTTTATACCATTACCTTTATACTATAAGTAAGTCCATAAAGCATCCCCCCTCTCACGTTCACCAAAGCAGGGAAGCCCTCCGGGGGGCGGGATGGGATGCTCCTGTCTGGGGAGGCGGGGCGGGTGCCTGTCCTTTGGCGGGCATAGGGCGGCTGTGCTGCTGCTTAGTGGAATCCAGGCCGCAGATTCAGGATGCACGGCGGACTTCACGTCCGACGGGCAAGGGCCACTGAACCGGGAACGCATCATGCGTTCCTGGTGAATTGGCCCGGTTCCTGAATCTG
>NZ_JAWDIY010000051.1:0-32526 GCF_032380655.1 Diplocloster hominis
CAGTCTTTCGGTGGCTGCTGAGCCGCGAATGCATCCGGCATTCGGGGCGAATCAGCCACGGACCGCAAACCTGCCGGACCGATTTCATTTAGATTTCACCGGGTAACAGCCTTAAGTGAGGAAGAGGACCATAGACACCGCACCGCGCCCCCTGACGGTCTCCCGGGGTACGTCCGTACTGGGCGGCCTCCTGGCGGGGGCACCTGGTTATCGGACAGGCTCCCGCTTCTTTTGCTCCGACTCCCGAACCGGCCGGCTTCCGGACTCCACGCTCCCGGCCCTAAGTCCCTACCTACCCCTGCTCAAACCTCCCCAGGCTCAGACGCCCCAGACGCCTCGCCGTCTAAAGGCTGCGAAGACACAGTCCCCAGCTCGATGACCCGGGCAGGCTCCGTCTGGCGGTCCATGATCCGTTTTTCTGCGGTATCCTTTTCCGTGGGTTCCGGCAGACCTTTGACTTCCCGGAAAATCTTCATGAATTCTTTTCCGGTAATGGTCTCTTTCTCGATCAGGAAAGCGGCGATCTTATCCAGAACCTCCCGATTCTCAGCTAAAAGCTTCCGGGCCTCCTCATAGGAGTCCTTCAGCATCTGCATAACTTCTTTATCAATCTCAGCTGCAGTGGCATCCCCGCAGTTCAACACGGTCCGTCCGTCCAGATATTGATTCTCGATGGATTCCAGGCCCATCAGACCGAATTTCTTGGACATACCGTACTGAGTTACCATTGCCCGGGCCACACGGGTAGCCTTCTCGATATCGTTGGAAGCCCCTGTGGTTACCGTGTCGAATACGATCTCCTCCGCCGCACGGCCGGCCAGCAGGCCCACCAGCATCGCACGGAGCTCTTTCTCCGTATTCAGGAACTTCTCTTCCTCCGGAACCTGCATGACATATCCCAGAGCACCCATAGTTCTGGGAACAATGGTGATCTTCTGAACGGGTTCCGCATCCTTCTGCAGTGCGCTGACCAGCGCATGCCCTACTTCATGGTAGGATACGATCCGGCGCTCTTCCCGGCTCATGATCCGGTCTTTCTTCTCTTTTCCGACCAGGACCAGTTCCACCGCCTCGAATATATCAGACTGGGACACGACCTGTCTGCCGTGCTTGACCGCATTGATAGCCGCCTCGTTGATCATATTGGCCAGATCAGAACCCACGGCTCCGGATGTGGCCAGCGCGATGGCTTCCAGATCTACGGAATCGTCCAGCAGCACGTCCTTGGAATGTACTTTCAGAATATCGATCCGGCCTTTCAGGTCCGGCTTATCCACGATAATCCGTCGGTCAAAGCGGCCGGGACGCAGCAGCGCCGGGTCCAGGACTTCCGGTCTGTTGGTGGCCGCCAGTATGAGAAGGCCTTTGGATGTGTCGAATCCATCCATCTCCGCCAACAGCTGGTTCAAGGTCTGCTCCCGCTCATCGTTTCCGCCGCCGTACCGGCTGTCACGGCTCTTACCGATGGCGTCGATCTCATCGATAAATATAATACAGGGCGCGGATTTTTTCGCCTCTTCAAACAGGTCACGGACTCTGGAAGCTCCCACTCCTACGAACATTTCCACAAAATCCGAACCCGACAGGGAGAAGAACGGCACATGCGCCTCTCCGGCTACCGCCTTGGCAAGAAGTGTCTTACCGGTTCCGGGAGGCCCCACCAACAGAGCTCCTTTCGGAAGCTTGGCGCCGATCTTCGTATACCGGCCCGGATTGTGCAGGAAGTCCACCACCTCCTGTAAGGATTCCTTGGCCTCATCCTCCCCGGCAACATCCCGGAACGTGACACCAGTCTCCTTCTGCACATAAACCTTGGCCTTGCTCTTGCCAACGCCCATCATACCGCCGCCCTTAGACATCCGGCGCATGATAAAGCTCATACCGATCCACAAAAGAGCCAGCGGGATCGCAAAACTTAAGATCGTATAAATGACGGAAGAAACCACGTCCGGCGCTTCGGCCGAATATTCCACTCCTGCTTCTTCCAGTCTGTCTACCAATTTTTCATCCGGCATTCGGTTCGTTTGATAAGTAATTTCAAACAGCGGGTTCGGCTGATTTTTCGGAACAATCGTGATTAAATCTGACTGTACCGTTACCTTTGCCACCTGGCCCTCATCCAGCATCGATAAGAACTGATTATAAGGGATTTCCTTCGCACTCGTGCCGCTAAATAAATTACTGAAAACGCTCATTAACAAAAGCGCTACCAATACACAAACTAAAACCATTACCAGAGTCTGCTTATTCTTTGGTTCTTTGCCATTCTGGTTTTGATTGTTGTTATTCTCCATCTTTTTCCTCCTCGTAATAAACACTTCTTATTATATGGTTAGTTCCTTTATAAATCAATAGATACCTTGTGAAATTTCCGTGTGTTTTCTAAAGTTTTTATAAACTGTACCTTCTCAGATCCCTGTTTCGCCCGAAACCGGAAATAGGTCGACATTCTCTCCCTATTAGGCTAAAATAGAAAACAGGAAGAAAAACGCATCCTTATTATTTTGCGCAGAGTAAAGGAGGTTTATCATGAATTATTTTGATCTGATCGAAAGAAGAATGTCTATCCGGGAATTCCGTGAAAAAGCAGTCCCCGCCCATATCTTAGAAGAAATACAGACCCATTACGTGGGCTGCTCCGGACTCATTCCCGATATCCGCACATCACTCAGGATTCTGGAAGGTGAGGCCATCCACAAACTGAAAGGTATCGCCGGCTATCAGGAGTTTCTGATTCCCGCGCCCTATTACCTGGTTCTTCTCTCCGAACCCAAAGAGCACTACGTGGAAAACACCGGCTACATCGGCGAAGAACTGGATCTCAAGATCACGGAGTTAGGCCTGGACAGCTGTTGGGTGACCATACTGAACAGGGAAGCTGCCAAAGAGGCCCTACAGATCTCTTCCGGCCTGGAGATAGCCGCACTGATTGGTTTCGGATACGGGAAGCAGGAGAAAAAACTGCTCCGTCTGGATATCAAAACCCAGTCTGATATCAATACCAACGTACGGGATGGACACGTCGCCCCTAAAATCAATGTATCCGAACTTGTCTGCAAGGAAACCTGGGGCCGAAAATTCCCGGTCGAAGAACTAATGAATAATGATTATCTGATCCGCGCCCTGTATGCCACCAGTCTCGCTCCCTCCTTTTTGAATCTGCAGCCTTACCGACTGATATTAGATGGTAATCATATTACCCTGGCGGTCAAAAAGGATGGCATGACCAACGCAAACGATGAGAAATTAAACATCGGGATTGCCATGCTGCACTTCACGCAGGTATTTTTGCAGGGGATATCCTGGAATTTCCATTGGGTGATGGGAAGTCCGGATCAGGAACTGAATCTGCCCGGGGACTGGTATGCGGCTGCGTATTGCCAGGTCTGAGCTGTCTTAGGGCTTTTCATTCCTAAGTGTACGGATAAGGAACGGTGATAAATGCGGGTGTGGAAATGCTTGATCTGAAGCATTTCCCGCCCGTATTTGTCCCCTCTGCCCCCACCTTCGCGCATCAGGCCCTCTCTCCCGTGATGCGCAGGTGGAGTGGGGTGCTATGAGGCAAATTAGATGGTTTTTGCGGTGTTTAGCGGGGTGTTTTTATGGATATTTCCTATTTTTCAAATTTTTACGGTTCTTATGAAAAAAAATCTGGATTTTAAGGAATCATAGTTGTATAATGTAGCAGAATTCAATAAAGCTGTGCGGCGGTCTGTAAACTGCTGCATGGACAGCTCAAAGCGGAGTTGGTGTTACATACCCTGACTGACGCTTTTTTTGTTTTTTCTATTACTTTTATTTTGTATTCCTTATGGAGCAGCGAACGCTGCGCCCCTGCCCGAAGGGCATGCATTAAGGGATGCTGTAAAGTATGTTATAAGCATATGGAGGAGGAAGCAGATTATGCCGGTAAAATATGTATTTGTAACTGGAGGCGTGGTTTCCGGACTGGGGAAGGGTATTACTGCGGCTTCCCTGGGAAGACTTTTAAAGGCCCGTGGGTATAAGGTGACGATGCAGAAATTCGATCCTTATATTAATATTGATCCGGGAACGATGAATCCGATTCAGCATGGAGAGGTTTTTGTCACAGATGACGGGGCGGAGACAGATCTGGATCTGGGGCACTATGAACGATTTATCGATGAGAGTTTGGATAAGAATTCGAATGTGACTACAGGAAAGATTTATTGGACGGTTCTCCATAAGGAGAGACGCGGGGATTTTGGAGGAGGCACCGTGCAGGTGATCCCCCATATTACCAACGAAATTAAGAGCCGCTTTTACCGGAATGATTCGGATACAGAGATGAGGATCGCCATCATCGAGGTGGGCGGGACGGTAGGTGATATTGAAGGACAGCCGTTTCTGGAGGCGATCCGGCAGTTCCAGCACGATGTGGGCCGGGATCATGCGATCTTGATTCATGTTACTTTGATTCCTTATCTGAAGGCTTCCGGGGAGCTGAAGACAAAGCCTACCCAGGCCAGCGTGAAGGAGCTTCAGGGGATGGGTATCCGTCCGGATATCATCGTCTGCCGCTCGGAGTATCCTCTGGATCAGAATATTAAAAATAAAATCGCGCTTTTTTGTAATGTTCCAAGCGCTCATGTGCTGCAGAATCTGGATGTGGATTTTCTGTATGAGGCCCCGCTGGCAATGGAAAGAGAACGGCTGGCACAGGTGGTCTGTGAAAGTCTGCATCTGCCGTGTCCCGATCCCGATCTGGAGGACTGGAGCAGTATGGTGCAGGCACTGCACAATCCTACACAGGAAGTCACAGTGGCTCTGGTCGGGAAATATATTCAGCTGCACGACGCGTACATCAGCGTGGTGGAAGCCCTGAAGCATGGAGGGATAGCCAATTCCGCGGTGGTGAATATCAAGTGGATCGATTCGGAGCTTTTAAATGAAGGCAGCCTGGATCAAATGCTGGGAGATGTACAGGGGATCTTGGTACCCGGCGGCTTCGGCGATCGGGGGATCGACGGAAAAATTCTGGCTATCCGCTACGCACGTACCAAAGGTATTCCATTCCTTGGCCTGTGCCTGGGTATGCAGCTGGCCATCGTAGAGTTCGCACGAAACGTGGTCGGTTATCCCGACGCCCACAGTATCGAACTGAATCCTGAAACCGGTCATCCCGTTATCGCACTGATGCCGGATCAGAATGGGGTTACGGACATCGGCGGTACTTTACGCCTCGGTTCCTATCCCTGTGTCCTGGATGAAACTTCCGCCGCTTATGATCTCTATAACGCCAAAACGGTCTATGAACGTCACAGACACCGCTATGAGGTAAACAATGATTATCGGGGCGTGCTGCAGCAAAACGGATTGAAGCTCTCCGGTTTGTCTCCCGACGGCCGTATCGTGGAGATGATCGAACTTCCCGGTCACCCTTGGTTCGTAGCCACACAGGCCCATCCGGAATTGAAATCCCGGCCCAACCGGCCTCATCCTCTGTTCCGTGGTTTTATTCAGGCTGCTGTAAAGATGGCTGGCAGTGCCGGCTTCAATAATGCTGATTAGGTAAATTCCTGGCAGGAAGGGATTGTCCCTGATAAAAGCCGGAAGCGATATACTAATTGGGGCTGTCGGGAAATAAATTGGCATACCAGATGTTGATGCGAAACTTGCAATTATGTACCATATCTGGTATAGCTGATTCATTTCCCGACAGCCCTATTTTTTTCGTTATGGGCACTTAGTGCCTTTTTGTTAGGGATTTCGCCGTACTGGCTGTATCATCCCACTTTTAATTTGAATTTCCGGATATCTTTTTCGGTGGATACCTTTTCAATCATGGCTCCCAGATTCTGAAGTTTGTCTTCGAAGGCCTCGTAGCCTCTTTCGATATAGAAAATATCGTCTACTGTCGTGATTCCTTCAGCCGCCAGCCCTGCGATGACCAGTGCCGCTCCGGCTCTTAAGTCAGGCGCTGTCACTCCAGCCCCCGTATATCGTTCGGTCCCATCAATGATGGCCGTATTCCCTTCGACTTTGATATTTGCTCCCATGCGTGAAAGTTCATCCACATATTTAAACCGGTTCTCAAATATGCTCTCCGTAACGATGCTGGTTCCCTCCGAGAGAGCCAGGGTCACAGTGATCTGAGGCTGCATATCCGTGGGAAAACCCGGGTACGGCAAGGTTTTCACATGGGTGTGCTTTAATCCTTTGGACGATACCACACGAACCGCGTCATCGAACTCTTCGACTTCACAGCCGATCTCCATTAATTTGGCGGTAATCGCCTCCAGATGCTTCGGTATCACGTTCTTTACCATGACATCGCCTTTGGTGGCGGCGGCAGCGAACATGAACGTACCGGCTTCAATCTGGTCGGGAATAATCGCATAGCTGGTCTTGTGCAGCTTCTCCACACCTTTGATCCGGATCACATCCGTTCCGGCTCCTTTGATATTGGCTCCCATACTGTTCAGGAAGTTGGCTACATCCACCACGTGAGGTTCTTTTGCCGCATTCTCGATCACAGTGTTTCCGGATGCCATCACCGCCGCCATCATGATGTTGATGGTGGCTCCCACAGTTACCACATCCAGATAGATGTGATTCCCGGTCAGGCTGCCCGCTTCCGCGATAATCATTCCATGCTTAATATCGATTCTCGCGCCTAACGCACGAAAGCCCTTCAGGTGCTGGTCCACCGGCCTGCTGCCGATATTACATCCACCAGGAAGAGCTACCTCCGCTCTCTTATACTTGCCCAGCAGAGCGCCCAGCAAATAATAAGAAGCCCGTATTTTTTTTATATAATCATTTTCCACAACCACACTGCCAATCATGGAACCATTGATCGTTACGGAATGCCGGTTCAGGCGTTCCACTTTCCCGCCGATCTCCTGAATCGCCTTTAATAATACGTTTACATCTTTTACATCCGGTAAATTATCTATCTCTACTGTCTCATCGGTCATAATAGCCGCAGCTAGTATAGCCAAAGCGGCATTTTTTGCTCCGCCAATTTCCACTTCGCCTACCAAAGGGTTTCCGCCCTTAATGATATATTGTTCCATGACGCACCTCTATACTATTTCATCAACTTTTTCATAATATGCAAATCAACCGGGGTCTGTCTGTGACACCCTCTATTTTTGAATAAAGAAACCAAAATCCGGGCCGCCTCCCAACAAACCTGGATTTTTTCATTAAAACTATTATAGCACAAACTCCTCATTTGTAAATCGAAAGTTTCGGATTCCAGATATTGGCCAAAAAAAGGAACGCCCGTCAGGCGTTCCTTCGTCATTAATTTTAATATTCGATTGGATTCTCGTTAAACCACCGTCTTTAATTCAAATATTTGAGCGGGTTCTGCGGTGATCCGCCGATCAGTATTTCAAAATGCACATGCGGCCCGGTACTGTTACCGGTATTTCCGCTTAGGGCGATCTTATCATTCTGTTTGACAGACTGCCCCGGGCTCACCAGTATCTTACTCAAATGGGCATATCTGGTAACCCTGCCGTCGGGATGCTGAATCAGGATACAGTTTCCATATCCGCCCATCCATCCGGTTCTTATCACGGTACCGCCGCAGGACGCTCTGACTGCGGTTCCCACCGGGCACGCCCAGTCCACGCCTTCATGCATCCGGCCCCAGCGTCTTCCGAACTGGGATGACAGCCTTCCTCCGGACAACGGTTTGACGTATGTGGGCGGAACGAGAGTTCCTCTCTCCACGATCTTAGCCACAGGTTCTTCCGTAACCGTTTCCGCTATGATATCCCGGCTGATCTCCTTACCGTTCCTGGAGGTCACCAGTGCCGTCACCTGCCGGTGTCCGGTACTCCCCTCCTGGATCACCTCTTCCTTGGTGGTGTACCAGGAGTCGTTATCGATATACTGGATCGGGGCTTCATAGTCCTCATCATAAGTAGTTTCTTCTTTTGTCACCACAGACAGCTCCGGCTCCGGAACCGTCAGGATCAGTTCATCGCCGGGCTGGATGACCGTATCTTCCGACAGACCTTCGTTGACATCCAGAAGCTCGGCTACTCTCATATCATTTCCATTGGCGATGGTAGATATGGTATCTCCTGACTTTACCTCGTAGACCGTATTCTTTTCTTTATCCTTCGTAACCTGATCGATGGCTTCCTGCACGGGAGTGATTTCTTCCGGCTCCACATAAGCCTCCACCACTTCCACATTTTCATCAAAGTCGATGTCCACCATACCGTCGTTCTCACCGGACACCTGCGGAATCGGCGCCTCCGCTTCGATACCCGCGGCACCTTCGATCGCAGAGGTTACCGTATCCACCTCATTTTCAGACTTGTCCACTTTGTTCAGGCTGGTGGTAAATACATTCAGTTCCCTGCCCTGGTCTGCCACCAGTTCCACCGTAAACTCGTTATTTACATCGTATTTATTTTTCGCCGCATCCAGCAGCTGGACCACTTCGTCCATGCTGGCCACTGTGACGGTATACTCATTGATCTTAACCGTGTAGGCTTTTCCCTTGGTTTCCTGCTCTGCGGTCTTAAGCTTATCATAGATCGCATTCACCAGGGGTTCCCCGCTCATGGTCGACCCTACCAATGTCTCCTTGGCGTTGGCCTCCATGTCCACATCCATGAAAATCATGTCCTCAGACTCACGGGACAGCCTTTTTCTGGCCTCCAGCATCGCCTGCTTAGCCTCCTCCGGATCACAGACGGCGGCTACAACCTGTCCATCCACGGAAACCTCATAATAATCCCCGGAACCGAATCTGCTGCCCACCAGGGGCATCGTCAACAACATGATTCCCGACGTAACGGCAACCGCTTTGACATAAGTATACTTCATCACATGGCGATAATTTTTATATTTCCTCATAACGCCTCCATATAACTTTCCACGCCGTAATCATTTCGTAATATATTTGTAACAGATTCATTTTATCAACAATTATCAGCCTTGTAAAGGGCTTTTTGTATATTTTCGATGGTTTCCTCGATACTCAGCTCCTCCTCATCGATCACAATATCCGCATACTTCTCATAAAGAGGTGTCCGCTCCTCATATAGATCCGCCAGGTTCTGCCCATCCCTAAGCACCACGCCGCGCCCCTTTATATTATGAAGTCTGCGGTCCAGCGTCCGGTAAGACAGTCTCAGGTACACAACCGTTCCGATCTTTCTTAAATGCTCCATGGCTTCCTCACCGTACACAACGCTCCCCCCTGTGGCGATCACGGATCTCTCGGCCTCAATCGAGGCGTTTACCCGGTTCTCCGCAGCAATAAAGCCGTCGATGCCGTCCTGCTCGATAATCTCAGCCAGCAGGCGCTTTTCTTCTTTCTGTATCAGCAGATCAGAATCTATAAACTCATATCCCAGTATCTTCGCCAGCACAACCCCGGCAGTGCTTTTCCCCACTCCGGGCATTCCGATCAGTATTACATTGTCCATTTATGTCTAACCTCTCCTTCATTTTGTCAGTGGAAATTATGTAACTATTCACGGCTGATGGAGAAGAAACTGGCACCTTTCGGCAGCAGAGTCAAATATTCCGGTAACTGCGCGGAGAAAGGGGCCTGTCCCCTACCAGCTTCCGTGTATAGTAACGAAATTGTAACACAAACTGCATCCGGAAGGCAATTGTCATTTCTTCCCTGAACCTTTATAATGTAGCTATGGACAGAATAATATTTCACATTGATGTAAATTCCGCTTATCTAAGCTGGACATCCGTAGAACATTTAAAAAACGGGGATGGGATCGATCTGCGCGGCATCCCGGCCATCATCGGGGGCGACCAAAAAAGCCGTCACGGTGTCGTGCTGGCAAAATCGGGCCCGGCCAAGGCTTTCCGTGTCCGGACCGGGGAACCCATCGTGGACGCGCTGCGCAAATGCCCGAACCTGGTAATTGAACCGCCGGATCACCATCTTTATCATGAATACAGCCGCCGGCTGATGGAACTGTTATCCGAATACAGTCCGGACCTGGAACAAGTCAGTGTGGATGAGTGCTACATGGATTTCTCCGGAATGACGCATCACTACGCTTCACCGGTTGACGCCGCCGTCTGTATCAGGGACCGGATCTGCTCCGACCTTGGTTTCACCGTCAACATCGGAATCTCCTGCAACAAGCTTCTGGCGAAAATGGCCTCCGATTTCGAAAAGCCCAACCGGGTTCACACCCTGTTCCCCCAGGAGGTCCCCACAAAAATGTGGCCGCTCCCGGTGGAGGAGCTGTTCATGGTCGGACGCTCCAGCGCCCAGCTCCTCCACAAGCTGGAAATACTCACCATCGGTGATCTGGCCCGCACGGACCCCTCTCTTCTGAGCGCGCACTTAAAAAGCCACGGGCGCCTGATCTGGGAATACGCCAACGGCATTGATGACACTCCTGTGATCGGTTCTCCCGCAGAAGCCAAGGGGATCGGAAACTCCACCACGCTCCCCCAGGATGTAACCACCCTTCCGGAAGCCCAAATTATACTCCGCAGCCTGGCCGAATCTGTATCCGAGCGGTTAAGAAGTGCCGGCCAGTTAGCTGGCATGGTATCAGTAGAAATCAAATACAGTGACTTTACAGTTTTCTCCCATCAGGCCCAGCTCCCGGTCCCGTCAAACACGAACGCATCGATCTATGGGTGTGCCGACCGTCTCTTTCAGGAGCTCTGGAACCATGGCCCGATCCGCCTGCTCGGAATCCGCACTTCTAAGCTGGTGCCCATCGACACACCGATCCAGATCAGCCTGTTTGATCTGGAAAAGCCCGTCTCCGCGAAGCAGAAGAAACTGGACGCGGCTCTGGATCAAATCCGCCTGAAATATGGGAACAGCGCTGTCGTGCGCGGCAGCTTGATGGAACGGGCCAAAGAGGATGGGGAGTTGTAACTGCCATTTATCTTCAAACATCCTCTTTTCTTCTGTTTTGAAAATAGACAAAATGATCGATCGCCTGAAGGATATCCTGAAAGGTCTCCCGGGGAGCCGCGTCGATATATTTCTTCAGAATCTCTGTCTCCGCGTCTCCTCTGTACCGGCCGTAGAAGATATCGTAGAGATTATGGCCCCGGACATAAATTTTGATAGCTTCCATATGGAGCTTTAAGTCCTCCCTGGAATTGATCCTGGCCCCGGTTACTTTTATCATCCGTTTCATACTGGGGACTTTATACAGGTAGGCCTTGTACTTTGCATACAGAATGTTGTAGAATTCCTCTTCTGACTGGATCACACCGATTTTGGCCATGACAGCTGGTTCCAGAAAATAATTTTCAAATGAATAATATCTCAGGACCAGCACATTGCGGGGCTGAACTCTCGGAACACTGTCACCGCCTTCTTCATTTGCTCTGGCACCATAATAGCTGCAGAGCTGCTTCACCAGATATTTGGGGTTCTTGCCGTCACTGTCACGGATCATCAAAAACTGGTCTTTTAAATAAAGCTTGTTTATATATTTCAAGTTCGCGTAGGTTTTGATATTTGTACAGCTGTTGGTCGGAATGATACTGATCCGCTGCAGCATTCCGTCCTCATCATAGATTTCAGAGTAGTATTTTTCCAGCAGAAGAGGCAGGCGGTTCCGGCCCTGCTTGCCCTCCACGATAAAGACAAAGCTGACATTCATCAGATCGTTGGCCGTATACCCCAGATCATCCAGTATTTCGTCAATATCCACATTTTCCCGGATCGTCGTATAATAGTTCTCATCCAGCACGACCTGTTTGATCTGCCGGCTGGTGAAGTTAAACAGCAGGTTAGGGGAATGGGTCGAGAATATAATCTGATTTTTCTTGGACAGGCGATAAAGAATTTCACCGGCCACCTTCTGAAGCTGCGGGTGCAGATAACTTTCCGGATCTTCTATCATTATAATAGAAGAAATCGGATTCATATCATCAATATAGGCTTCCAGCAGGGACAGGATATAAATACTCTTGATCCCCTCGCTGAGCATCTCGATGGAACCTTCCATATAACGGTCATTGTTGATTACCAGCGTATCGATATGGAACAATTCATCAATATTGAACTTCATTTCAAACCGGATGTCCTGGGAACGTCCGCTGTTTTTATGGAAATACTGGTTCAGGCGCGACGCAAAAGCATCCACATTCAGGTGAAACAGCTTATACTCCAGCAGTCTGACCGTTTCTGTAATGGTAATATCCGCCGGCGCCTTCCGGTTTATCACATTGATGCAGTTAAAACAGTGGCTGCATTTTCTGGATTCGTCAAACACGCACCGGTTATCCCGAAGCCCCGCCAGATCCTGTCTCGTCTGAGCCACAAATATATCGTTCTGAATTCCGGTCAGTTCCCTCCTGTGGTCGATATAATGAATCCGCGGAATCAGCATGGGAATATATTTATTGTTCCTGCGTATCCCATCATTGTAACTGATCTTTCCGTCCTTATGAATCGTACAGGTGAAGGACAGCGTATTTGCCTGGAATGCCGGCAGCCGGTTCCTGAATTCCCTGAGCCACGCCTCGAAACTTTTATATCGGCTGATCACGCCTCTTTGATGCAGCTCAGTCAGATCTTCGTCAGAGATCTCCAGCGTAGCGCCGATTTCGATCGCTCCCTGCCCGTCTCCAAAATCTGTGGAACGTATTTGATAATAGCCTGCCATAGCCAGGATCGCATCCAGAATAACCGTTTTTCCCGTATTATTTTTGCCCACCACAATCATAGCGCTCTCGATCTCTTCTATCCTGAGATCACGGATGGATTTAAAATTGTGTATGGTTAGGGATCGTATTTTCATAGATGCTATCCTTTCCTCACACTATAACCAAATTTCCCCAGTTTCCTGCCCGTTCCGAAATAGTCACCATGGGAATATACAATGGGTTTCGCCTTCTCCAGATCAAACCTGCCTTTTTCGTCCATATAGTTTTCCTCTGCGTGTACCGCCACCACATTGGCGAGGAACAGGTCATGACTGCCCAGAGGCAGGACCTGCGTCACACGGCACTCAATATTCACCGGGCTTTCCTGTATCATGGGTACCTTTACCACACTGGCGGGTGTTTTCGTCAGTTTCATTTTTTTGAATTTATCCATATCCCGCCCGG
The DNA here is from genome assembly GCF_032380655.1 of Diplocloster hominis. Taxonomy (NCBI): domain Bacteria; kingdom Bacillati; phylum Bacillota; class Clostridia; order Lachnospirales; family Lachnospiraceae; genus Diplocloster; species Diplocloster hominis. The sequence goes on from NZ_JAWDIY010000051.1 coordinate 13,054, forward strand.
AACGCACGCCGCAGAAATCCGTGGCAAAGGCCAGTTTCTCGGTCGTCAGATTAATCACGAACTCTCCTGTTTTTTTCAGGAATTCGTACGAATACCGCTCGGGACGCACCGAGACCGATACCATCGCTGGGTTCGTGCAGACGGTTCCCGTCCATGCCACAGTCAAGACATTATCTATGCCCGCTCCATCGGATACCGTAACCAGCACCACCGGCAGCGGATAGAGCATATTTCCGGGTCTCCATTCCTGTTTTGCCATAGCTTCCTCCCATTCATCCAATTGACTACTGCTGCAGTACCGTGACAAACGCCGGTATCAGCTGTTTTTTCCTGGATACCACGCCCTCCAGCATCATGGAGTCCGTATCCCCAGGGAGACCGAAAGCCTCTGCCGCCAGCTCTTTGGAACTGCCCCCGTAGCAGATCAGCTCCGTCCGCTCATCAATAATATTGGTCAGCATAAAAAACATCATGGTAACATCATGTTCCTGGAAAGCCTTCTCCATATAGGGAATCAATTTCCCTTTGATCTCCTCCAGCTCCGACTGCTCCATGGAATTGATCTGGCCCACCCCGAAGCTGACATCGCTGACGTTAAATTTTTTAAAGTCCTGATAAAAGATCTCTTCCGGCGACTTACTGTTCAGATTGCTTCCCGCCCGGAACATCTCGTGGGCAAATGTGGGCAGATCGTCAATCCCGGCTATCCCGGCCAGATGTTCTGCTGCCGCCCGGTCCTCTGCCGTGCAGGTTGGGGAACGGAACATCAGGGTATCGGAAATGATAGCCGCGCACAGAAGCCCTGCGATCCGAACCGGAATTTCTATATTTCTCTCCCGGTACATCTGGCTGATAATGGTAGCCGTACAGCCCAGAGGCTGATTACGGAAAAATACCGGCGTGATCGTCTCGATCGTACCCAGCCGGTGATGATCGATAATCTCCAGTATCTCGGCGGATTCGATTCCGTCAACCGCCTGGCTTTTTTCATTGTGATCAACGAGGATCAGCTGCTTCCGGTTCATATTTAACAGGTTTCTTCTGGAAATCATCCCGATATAGATACCGCGCTTATCCACAACCGGGAATTCCCGATGGCGCTTTCTCGCCATGATATCCTTAATGTCATCGATCAGGTCATCCGTGGTGAACGTGATCAGGCTCTCCCTGGTCATAAAATGCTTGATGGGCATACTCTGATTAATCAGTCTGGCCACTGTGTACGTATCATGAGGCGTGCTGATCACCTGACAGCTGCGCTCTCTGGCCAGCTTGCGAATCGTCTGGGACACTTTCGCTCCCTCGCATACGATCAGACAGGCCGCATTCATCTCAATCGCACAGAGCTGGGACTCATAACGGTTCCCCAGAATTACCAGGTCATCGTCTTCCACATAATCCTCCATCAGATCCGGGCTGGTGGCAGCGATTACCACTTTACCTTTTATAAAATATGCATGAGGATTCCCTTCTACCATTGTTCCATCCAGAGTTTCCAGAATATTTTTGTATTGGGTTCTGGCTGTGGAGAGAATCCGGCTGTCGTATACTTCCATATAGGATGTTGCGATATCTCCGATCGTAATCAGGCCCTCCAGCTGGTTAACCTTGGACGTGACCGGCAGGGTGACGATCCCGGATTCCTTCATCAGGCCCCAGGCTTTTTTCAATGAAATGCTCTCTTCCACTCCCTGTGTTTTCCGTATCTCCACATCCCGGACCTGGGTATAAACCGAGGACAGATATCCTGGCGCCGGTACCTGGAAACGGTTCAATACATACTGGGTTTCTTCATTGATCTGTCCGGCCCGCTTGGCTATAAAATTTCCCTGCTCCGTTTTTCTCTTAAAATCCGCATAAGCGATTGCCGAGCAGATCGAATCCGTATCCGGATTCTTATGGCCTATCACGTAGATTTTTCTGTTTTCATCCATTCTATAATCTCCTCCAAATAAATAACCCCTGGCTTTTATTATAATATAGAAGCAAAACTCCTACAACGCCTAAATGAAATTGGGTATTTTGTATTATATCCATTCCATCTTTCTATTTGTTTTGTGTATATTTCATGATAATTTCATATTGTATTCATAATTTATTCATAATTTATTGCTATACTAGCTATAGTTGAATAAGAGTTCATTCAACAGGTTGCAATGTGTTTCATTACACACATAGATAAATTTTTTCATAATAGCCTCGGTATCTCTGATACCGGGGCACTCCTCATTCTATAAAAGGCCATGGGAAAACCGCTCCCATGGCCTTTCTATTATCTTCCCTGTTTAGCATCCACACGCTTGATCGCCTCATTTAGTGATAACATCCTCGCATCCAGCTTCGAGATCATCTCCGCACATTCCCGCAGTTCCCGGCTGATATAATCAGGCGCATTTCCCTCGAACTTGTAATAGATCTTATGCTCCAGACTGGCCCAGAAATCCATAGCTATCGTTCGGATCTGAATTTCCACCTTCGTGTCCACCACACTGTCCGACAAAAATATCGGAACGGTAACCAACATATGATAGCTCTTATAACCGCTCTCTTTTGGCGCTTTAATATAATCCTTGATAGACAATACCTTCAGATCGCTTTGGTTCCCGATCATTTCTGCCAGCCGGTAAATATCGGAAGTAAAGGAACAGGTTACCCGAACCCCGGCGATATCATTTACATACTTTACCATGTTTTCGATACTGCTCTCGTAACCGTTTTTCTTGAGTTTCTTCACAATGCTTTCCGGCAGTTTGATTCTGGACTTAATATGTTCGATAGGATTGTAACGATGAATATGCTGAAATTCATCATTCAATATCTCCAGTTTGGTACCGACCTCTTTTAAAGCCGAATTATATAAAAACATCGTAGTTTCCCAGCTGTCAACATCATCATACAGCCTGTCTGAAAAATTACTCATACTTACCCATTCCCCTTTATCTTCCCCGCTGCCGTATCACAGCGCAACAGCATTATTATACCATACTTTGTCGAAATAGCGAGTGTTTTTTCAGTATTTTAAGGAAGTTTAGAAATATTTAATCTTTCTATTTTGGGCATATCTTCTATGTATACGGAATCATTTCGCACTTGTTTATCCAAAAATTCCCATTAACTATTGGCAAACCTTACTGTAAAAGTATATAATGGTCTGTAGCGAAAAAACACAACAACATATGACTGACCGATAGAAAAGCTTTCGCTAAGTATTATTTCATCTATATCATTCAATTGTTATTACTGGATGATAATCTGAGATTATTTCTAGCTGCACTTCCGTTAGGGTAGCAATATCTGTAATCCCGAATATTACTCACTGGGATACATATCCGGAAAATACGCGATTGCATTCTAATTTATTTGCGAACAGCAGTCCATTATGATTTCGCTCTTGGGAAGATCATGTCCATCACACTTCTCGCATCTTCTTTCGCACTATTCTTCTCTCTGACAGCTTGTCTTACATGGTATACTTCCCCCTATGTGTATTTTAAGTGTATACACATATTATAGTATATATACAGCATAGAAAACATACCCTTTAATGTATATGTGGGAGGTTGATAAAATGATATGTTTTGACAAATTATGGGAAACTATGCGTCAAAAAGAAATAACTACATACAAATTAATCAAGTATCATAATTTCAGTCCCAGCCAGATTCAAAGGCTGAAGCGGAACCAATGTGTATCTACCTATACCCTTAATCGCCTCTGCAATATTTTAACTTGTGATATCAAAGATATTGCACAATATCGCGAAGATGAGCTATAATAATCCGGTAACCTGTTGACGGATCATTATTAGGAGTTATTTTATGTTTCGATTATGGGGAAAAATTTTTCGCAGCAACCATCTTTTAAAGGATACCGTCATCTGTATTGAATCGGATGATACCAGAACGCATAAAATATTTCACGCTTTAGATGAGATCTGTTATGAATTTGATCTTCCAAAACCAATCTGGTTGGATGCTAATGTAGAAGAGTTTAAAATGCATGATAAAACCCGGTTCCGGCAGGACAATTTTATTGAACAGCTGGATTTTGATTACCTTGAGATCCAGATTATCGAAGAGTAGTATTGAAGAAACGGTTGCAGAAAGATGAATCATTATCATTCCTCTTTCTACAACCGCTTTTTATGCTTTAGCGAGACGGATTCCTAATTTACAGTCTCTTCATCAACTCTTCTCTTTCTTTTTCATATCCCGGTTTTCCAAGAAGTGCAAACATATTTCTCTTATAGCTCTCTACACCCGGTTGGTCAAAGGGATTCACGCCCAATACATAACCGCTGATCCCGCAGGCGAATTCAAAGAAGTAGAACAGTTCCCCGAGATAAAACTCGTTTTGCTCTGGGATATTTACCATCAGGTTCGGTACGTTTCCGTCGGTGTGTGCCAATATCGTACCATTCATCGCGCTTTTATTGATAAAGTCCACCGTTTTCCCGGCCAGATAATTCAGTCCGTCCAGATCTACGGGTTCCTCACCCATTACCAGTTCATGTCTGGAACCTTCCACATTCAGAACGGTTTCATACATAATCCTTGAACCATCCTGAATAAACTGTCCCATAGAGTGCAGATCTGTTGTCAAATCCACAGATGCAGGGAATATCCCCTTCTGGTCTTTCCCTTCGCTTTCTCCATATAACTGTTTCCACCATTCCGAAACAAAGTGAAGGCTTGGCTCATAATTAGCTACGATTTCCACCGCTTTCCCTTTTCGAAGCAGAATGTTGCGGACAGCGGCATATTTCAACGCGTCGTTCTCCGTAAACTCGCAATTCAGTGCACGTTCCCTACCGGAAGCAGCGCCTTCCATCAGCTTCTTGATATCCGCACCGCTGACCGCGATGGGAAGCAGTCCTACGGCTGTTAATACGGAATAACGTCCGCCCACATCATCCGGTACCACGAAGGATTCATATCCTTCCTCCGTAGCCAGGTTTTTCAAAGCGCCTCTGGCTTTATCCGTGGTGCAGTAGATTCTGCGGGAGGCTTCTTCCTTTCCATACTTGTCCTCCAGCATCTTCTTGAACACCCGGAATGCAATCGCAGGCTCTGTGGTTGTCCCGGATTTGGATATCATATTAATAGAAAAATCTTTTCCTTCCAGAACATCCATCAGGTCATTAATATACGTACTGCTGATGCTGTTGCCTACAAAATAGATTTCCGGTGTTTTTCTTGTCTCTTTGGAAACCATATTATAAAAACTATGCCTTAAGAATTCAATCGCCGCTCTGGCTCCCAGATAGGATCCGCCGATTCCGATTACCAGCAGGACATCGGAATCTCCTTTGATTTTCTCTGCGGCTTTCTGGATCCGTTCAAACTCTTCCTTGTCATAGTCTACCGGAAGATCGATCCAGCCAAGGAAGTCATTCCCTGCACCGCTTTTGGAAACTAACTGTTCTCTGGCATCCAGAACCAGCTTGCTCATCATAGTCACTTCGTCATCGCGGATAAAAGAGCTTGCTCTCGAGTAGTCGAATGATACTTTGTTTGCCATTCTAATACACCTCTTTTTCTTTATAGTAAAACTATTCATATAAAAATTGTAGCAAATCCGACTCTCTTTATCAAGCTAAATATTCCGTCAGTATCTCCTGGATTACTTCTTCCTCCTGTGCAGCCTGCATCCCTTTTTGCATTTCTTCCTGTCTCTTGCTGCTTCCGGCTGCGATCTGCTCCAGGCTTCGCTTCATACTGGCGATCTCTGTCTCCACATTTGGGTCCATGATCAGCATATTATCATCAGCCATTTCTTCTTCCATGCCGGCCGCCGCTTTTTTCTCTATATATTGATGCGCCAGGCGGTTCGCCATGTAGTTCTCTAAGTATTCACAAACGTTCATATGTACCATATTTTTCTTATACTCCACATCCAGCAAGCCGCTTACTGCCCCAACGGCCAGTATTCCGCCGCCGCCCATAATTAAATATGTGGTTATATTTTGGGTGGGATAGCCATAATAATAGCATAGGAATGCACCCGTGCATCCAAGGAGCAGACAAAGACGCATAGCATTACCCGGAAGCCGTTCCCATCTGTGAAGACGGATACCTAAAAAACGGACTTTGGATAACTGCTTGTCCACAAACAATCCAATATTATTGACTCCCAAATTCAGTTTATAGCAGCTTTCAAATTTCATTTTCATTTTTTTCATCAGTTTGTTGCGTGTCTCCGGTATTTTTCCGGTCACCCTTGCATAGTGGGCGTAACCCAAATGTGCTAATAGTTTTCCAAGAATACCTAAGCCACATACCCCCCATATACAGTAGGTAATAAATCCCCTGCTAATAATTTCCTTCCACATAAATTATTCAATCCCCTTTCGAAATAATTTCCAGATTTTTACAATTCATTATACCGAATGCTGATTGATTTGAAAAGATGCCTGGAAGGAAAATCGTTTTACATTCTTAGACAAGAAAACAAGCCCCACGGCCTGAACCGACAGCGGAAGAGTGCATTCGACCTAATTACCCAGATTAGTACACCCAGCATAACACAAAACCGTCTGGGAAAAGTTCCGTGCTCTGTTTTCGGGCTGGATTAATTTTAAATTATTTGCTATACTTTTACTGATCATAAAGGAGGAATAAATATGACATATAAAACAAGAGGCGTCTGTTCTCAGGAAATCCATCTGGAGTTAGACAACGATATAATAAAATTTGTGGAATTTATCGGTGGATGTTCCGGAAATACGCAGGGAGTGGCACGGCTGGTAACCGGAATGAAAGTACAGGACGCGATTGCTAAAATGGAAGGTATCAAATGTGGTTATAAAAATACATCCTGTCCGGACCAGTTGGCCCAGGCTTTGAAATCAGCTGCAAACCAATCATTGTAAAAGTAAATAATAAGATTCATGGAGGTTCTTATGAAGCGGATAGTCCTCACCGGAGGCGGAACAGCCGGGCATGTCACGCCAAATATTGCTCTGCTGCCGAAATTGAAGGAATTAAATTATGACATACATTATATCGGTTCCTACGAAGGTATTGAGCGTAAGTTAATCGAAGAATTTCAAATACCTTATTATGGGATTTCGTCTGGAAAGCTGCGGAGATATTTTGATCCTAAGAACTTTACCGATCCCTTTAAGGTCGTGAAAGGATATTCGCAGGCAAGGAAACTGCTGAAAAAACTGAAACCGGACGTCGTATTTTCCAAAGGCGGTTTTGTCTCTGTGCCTGTAGTTATGGCCGCAGGCCGCAGCAAAATCCCTGTGATCATCCACGAATCGGATATGACTCCCGGCCTTGCCAATAAATTGTGTATTCCATCGTCTTATAAAGTATGCTGTAATTTTCCTGAGACCCTTCATTATCTGCCGGAAGAAAAAGCTGTGCTCACAGGTTCCCCCATACGGCAGGAATTACTGAACGGGAATAAACTGGAGGCTCTAAAATTTTGTAATTTTACCGCAAACAAACCGGTAATCCTGATCATCGGCGGGAGCCTCGGCTCTACCATCTTAAACGATGCCATCCGCCTGATACTTCCTGAACTGCTTCAGAAATATCAAGTCATTCATCTGTGCGGAAAGGGAAAATTAGATCAGACCCTTACCGGTACGAACGGTTATATTCAATTTGAATATATAAAAAAAGAATTGAGCGATCTGTTCGCTCTGGCCGATATCGTAATCTCCCGTGCCGGTGCAAATGCCATCTGTGAACTGCTGGCCCTGCACAAACCTAATCTGTTAATCCCGCTTTCTGCCAACGCCAGCCGCGGGGATCAAATTCTGAATGCCCGCTCTTTGGAACGTCAGGGCTTCAGCCTCGTATTAGAGGAAGAATCCCTGACCGACCGGAAGCTATTGGAAGCGATTAACAAACTATATGAAGACCGTTATATCTTTATGGATGCTATGTCCAAAAGCGGTCAGACGAATTCCATTGAGCTTATTACGAATTTGATTGAGCAGGCGGTCAAAGAGACCGGTCATAACACACCGGTGTAAATCTGAGCCTTCCTTCAGCCGCGCAGCTGTTTCACCAGTTCATCCAGTTCCTCAGCCGACACTTCTCCTGGTTTCCATGTCAAACCGACTTGATCTTCCGGATATCTGGGGATCAGATGGACATGGAAATGAAATACTGTCTGTCCGGCCAGCGGTCCATTATTTTGCACGATGTTGAATCCTTCGCATCCAAGTACCTCTGTCATATGTGTGGCCATTTTTTTTGCCAGCACAAATGCTTTGGCCGCTATACTCTCATCCAGTTCATAGATATTGGCATAGTGCTCTTTGGGAAGAATCAACGCATGCCCACGGGCCGCCGGCCCCAGGTCGAGAATTACCATAAAATCTTCATCCTCGTAGATGGTTGCTGCCGGAATCTCACCATTTGCTATTTTGCAAAATATACAGGTACTGTCTTTCATTTCAGTTCCTTCTTTCTATGTAAATTTTTAGTATAACCTGTCGATTCATGTCGAATTGTTCTAATTGATATTTCAAAGACCCAATGATAAACTGAAAGAAACGGGGTGATATTATGTTAAGTAAACAAGATAATGAGAAAATGCTGGCTCTTATGGAAGAAAACCCAGATGCCAGAGAAATCATTCAGAAACTTCAGGAATGTCATAAAGTAACCCTCTCCAAAGTATCTCATGAGCTTCGCAATTCTCTGACACTCATTAACAGTTCGATGCAGTTTATTCAATCATCCCATCCGGAAGTAAAAGACTTTCCTCACTGGTACAGTACCATCGAGGATATTAAAAATCTGATCATTCTACTCCAGGATTTATCCGCGATCGGTAACGCCTCTAAATTAAGGTTAAACACCATAGATCCTTATGCTTCCGTAAAAGCCATTCTGGAATCAGCCCGCTCTCTCATTGAAAATAATCATATTCAGCTGGAGTCCGAGTGCGAAGAAAATCTTCCATGCTTCCAGGGCGACGAAGCCAAATTAAGGGAAGCCATTTTCAATCTGATTATAAATGCCTGCGACGCGGTTCACGAAAACGGCTGTATACGAATCCGGCTGTTTAAAGAAGGGTCTTACATTATATTTAAAATAACTGATAATGGCTGTGGTATCGACGAGGCTTCCCAGGAATTGATATTCGAACCCTTTGTGACAACTAAAAAATCAGGCACCGGTATCGGATTGCCTCTGGCCGCTGAAATCGTACGAGCTCACGGAGGCATTCTCACCCTGGAATCCGAATTAGGAAAAGGCTCCACCTTCACGGTAAAGATTCCCTATTAACCTCCTTCGGCCTACTTACATTTTACAAGATTATACCTGGTGTTGCAATGATATTTGCGGCACCTTTTTTTATTTCATTGAAAAGTGCTGCTATGAAACAAAAAGCGCTCCTGGTTGATTTTAAGGGCACTGCCAAAATGATCCCGCTACACAAAATTGCATCGGATATGCGCGATACTGATTTCATCCCCCTGTCTTATTTCCGTCTTTTCATTGGAACCCAGCTGTACTCCATTCAGGTAAGTTCCATTGGTAGAATTCAGATCTGTTATGTAATATTTTCCCTCCTCCATATGAATTCTGGCATGAATACGGCTGACTTTTGGATCGTTCAGCAATACATCCGCATATTCAGGCAGCTTTCCTATGGTCCACCCTTCTCCTTCTTTTAATTGCTGTTCGTACATACCATAACATCCGCAATCCAGTCTGTGAATCATAGAATCCTCCTCGTAAAATAGAAGCTTAGTGCTGCCGTATTCAGTCTCTTCTGCCACCTCTGCTGTCAAAAACTCCTCATCCTGTATATTTTCGTAACCTTTTTCCTCCGCATCCATATCGGTATCCCTGCGTCTTCGGTCCCACAGCCAGGAGAAAAAACCCTCTTTTCTGTCTGAAGCCTCCGCCTGCATTTCTTTTTCCGCAGGTTCTTCCCTCACAGCCTCCTCTTCTTTGTCCCTTACAGGAATATAGCCAGCTTGGTTATCCTGGAATAATTCCAGAATTTGCTCCATATTATAATTTTCTTCCATAGTTTTTTTGTACACCTCATATCCGACGATCACCCCCCGTTCATCCTGATGATCCAGTTTCGCCAGCATATATTCTGCCAGCTGATGAAACCCCTGCACTGCCTCACATTCGAATCCCGGCAGATAACAAAAGAAAAATTCTTTTGTTTCCACATCCATATAAATATATTCCGGCCATAGAACCAACCGGCTGGTATCCAGCAAATAATCTTCCGTTTCATCGAGTGTTTTCATTAAATTCCGGCAGAGGTGATACATATCCTCAAACCCTAAGGCTTTCTTATCATAAATCCCAGCCATAGGCTGTTTGGAACTGATTTCATAATAGAACTGGTTTTTTCCGTTTAAATTTCTCATCTGACATTCCAGAAGTCCTTTCAGATGATTTTCTTCCAGCATACGGATTTCATAAGTATCCTCGCAGCCGTCTTCATATTTATCCAGTATCAGATAATTATGATTCAGATCCCGCCTATATTCACCGTGTATCTGTTCCATTTGATCCATTTGTTTCATGCGCCATCCCTTCCAGTTTTCTGATATTCCTGATCCATCCGGCCGGGTCTCTAACCTGGGCCGTCCTCTCCACAGACACGATACCATCCCTCCCGCCTATTATTTCAGTCACAAACGGAAGCCCCGGTATTACAATTTTTCCTGAAAAGGAAACTGTAGTTTTTTTCTTCGTCACATCCAAATCCATATTCATGAATTGTACGCATAGGGTTCTCCCATTCAGCCGTCCCTCTGCTTTCTCATACAGTTCTTGCTCGATCTCCTGTATATCCCTGCATTGCGTTCCCGCCAGGCTGCCTTCTAATGCCAGCTGCCAGGCTAAGTTATCCAGCACAGCCAGATCCGATAAATAAAATGCAAGATAGAGTACCAGCACCAGGATACCCAAAATAGCAGGAAACAAAAAAGCCGCTTCGACCGTGTAACTGCCTTTCCATGATTTGTTACGTTTATTTTCTATTTTCAGACTGGAAAATTTTATTATATACATGATCCGATATTACCTTCCTTTTTCATCCTCCAAGGAACAGCATACTGCCATATCCCAACAGCAAAAAGGGAATAAAGGGTACTTCTTGATTTCGTTTTGCTTTTTTTGTAAGCAGTAGTATACCGGAAAATAAAGCAGATAAGATAAACCCTGTCATACAGAGCTGCAGATTTCTCCAAAACCCCAGATAGATACCCGTTATGATAAGCGCGATCCCATCTCCAATCCCTATTGCTTCCTCCGTTATAAAGGCCAGCAGTATGATGCCTCCGCCAACCAGCACTCCACCAAGCATATCCCCGAAGGCTTGTTCAAAGATAAAATGCCATGTAATCCCAATCAGCCCAAAAGCAGCCGATATCCACAGAGAAACTTCCCTTCTAAATAAATCTAAAATTGTACTGATCCCCAAATAACTGCCTACCAAAATTTCAACATGCCCCATCTCTATACCCACCTTTTTCTTCCGTTCCCTTTCTTCCTTCCTTTTCTTCCGTCTCTTTCTTCCGTTCCCTTTTCTTCCGTCCCCTTTTCTTCATCCTTTCCCAGCAAGTCTCCTATGCATCCCCATTCTTTCCTTATCCACCACATCTGGAACAAGGCCGGTAATCCTCTGCCTGGGAAATAGGAATTGCCAATATCCCTCTCTTTAATCCGCTGCACTCCGACGTTGTGTGATAACAGTTCCCTGTGTTGGTAATAAATATACGCCCATTCAGGATCGTCCTGCTGCCACACTTTTCACAGGCACTGAATCTTCGCCCTTCCGTATTTCTCAGTTTGGATAAATCCTGGTATTTTGCAGACCGAACAGTCAGATCAATATGGCTGCATTCAGACGACTTATGGTAAACCGTCCCCTGCTCCGTAACATATACGATCTGCTCCTCTTCCTTTTCACATATTTCAGGCTCATAACCGGTCCATCCCCGGGTACAGGCTCTTTGCACCACCGGAATTCCAGGCAGGCCTATTACATTATACGGAAGCTTTAACGTGTAGCGAACTACCAGATCCACCCGATCCGCGTCATCCAGTGTATCGGACAAGAGACAGGAAATTCCCGCCTTCCCACCTTTAATCATGGAAAAATCCAGATCCGACTGATTCATATAATCCTTCAGCTTACTATACGCATAAATCTGCGTCAAATCTCCTTTGTAAGCATATTGAGACATATGCAGACTGGTTTGCACAGCCGCATCCTGAATTTGCCTTTGAATCCGCAGCGCTTCCGTAAAACACATCATACTCAGCAGGACAAACAATACGAATGGCAGAATCACTGCAGCCTCCGCAGTCATACTCCCACGCACGGAGGTGCACAGCGATGCCCTTAACCTTAGCAGGAGTTTCGGCACTCTCGGGTAAAGTACCTGTCGCGATTGGAGACATGTATTCCTTTTATTACGGGTAAAGAGCATCGCTGTGCACCTCCTTTACAATCCATACCCATACGTACGGTCAATGGTTATTACATGCCGTTCCTGACCTTTTCCCGGCATTCTGAAATATAGAAAAATACGGGGGGCTGAAAATTTCAAGTGGACTCTCATGGTTTCTGCGCAGTTATCTATTCGGAAATTCGGGAAGTCATCCAACAGGCGTATCCGGCTTTCGATCAGATCCAGTGTCCGCATAGTTTTCTTTTCCCGATTCTGGGTCAGCAGCAGTATACGAAGATAATCCTGATAAGAAATCCCCTGGTCACTTTCCTGGTTCCAGGTGGCTGCTGATTTCATCAGCGGTACCTTCTTCCCCTCCAGAAGGGCACTGATATCATCCGTACTCTCCTGAAACGCCCAGGTCATCAAGATACCGATTTTAGCTGCCTCAATAAGCGGCGGAATACCAGTAATCCCCACCAAAGCTGCTGCCAATGTATATGCTTCTTCCTGCTTCTGTACATCCTTCTGCAGATATAAAAAATTAAGAGCTTCGCGAATGACCAATAATCGGTTCACTACATATTCCAGATTCTGAATATCGCTTTCTTTCCCTGCAAGTACGTATTCCACCGCATAATTCAGACAGTCTTCCCCGCCTCCGTCCGTATAATCAGGAAACTTCTCCAGCAGGTATTCATCGAAAATAATATCCGTCAAAATATTGGCCTCCGGGTCAGTACCTCCCTCTCCTTTATTCAGCTTTCTGTGTGAGGGATACTGCAGAATATCCGCTCTGTTATGTGACACTTCATTTGGTTCGGCCAAAACCAACTGCAGGGGGCTCAGCATTCGCAGCTCTTCTACCGATTGGATCGGATTTTCCGGTGTATCATTCTGAATTTCACTGCCCGCTGTGCTCTGGCCCTTATTTTCGGATGCGGCCCTATCCTGCTCCTCTGCTGCTTTCTTCCAGTCATCAGCCTGTTTTTTTTGAGCATCGGCATAATCTTTTTCGATCTCACCCAAGTTCTGGGATTGTGTCCAACCTGTTATACGGGTGAGGAGGCCGGCAAAAAAAGTAATACCCGAAGTACCCTTTTGATATTCCACACACTGCCGGTAAAAACCGGCCCCTCCGGAGTCTGTGGCCAGCACAAATTCACCGCATCCTGTCTCTTCCAGTCTCAGCCGCCACATATCCGTACTTTTCAGAAAGGGTCTGCCTGCAGACGGCTCCAGATTCCAGCCTATGGCTGACTGCAGCCTCTGCAATATCCGGCTCTCCGAAAACTCTTTGTCTCCGTAACCGCCGTCCAGGTAAAACACATCGTATTTTTCCAACAGTTCCCGATGGTACTCAGCAAATATGGAATCCATCCCCATAAGGCCCACATTTTCAGCGTGGACTTCCAGCAAGGTGGTTCTGGCCACCTCTGTAATCGTACCGAGCAGGCTTAAGAGCAATACCAGAATCAGGCTGAAAAAAACTGTGATTTGACCGCTCAGACATCTCTTTTCATACGGTGCTGCTCTGCCTGACAATTTTCTCAAATAAATCCCCCACCAGCGATGTCAGCTGGTCCTTAAAAATGAAGATGAGTCCCAGCAAAACAAGTAAGATTAGTATGATCTCTACCGTTCCAATTCCTTTCTGATTATCCATCCATTTTTTCCATAAGCTCATATGTTTTTCCTTTCTAATTGTCTATATTCCCATACCCGAACCATTAATATTGAAAAGCGATCAGAGCCGGTGCCATCACGATAATCAATACCACCACCAGCATCAGAAACATGGGAACCAACAACCGTGTTCCGGCCTCCTCCCCCAGTTTCTTAGCCTGTGCCTTTCTCTCTTCCAACGACTCCTGGACTTCCGTCTCCAGTATCTTCTCCAGACCGGCATTCCCCTTCTTCATATTCTGTATCAGCAGGGAAGAAAACTTCATATATCTCTGAACCCGGCACCGTTTTCCAAAATTCTGATAGGCCCGCTGTTCCGGAATACCTCCCTGGATTTCATAATAGGCCAGGAGCATTTCTTCATAAGCATGCCGTTTCACAGACGCCTGTTTTTCCTTTTTCTCCCGGTAATCCACTGCGACCTTTCCAAACGCGGTACGAATGTTCATACCTGCTCCCAGCAGCAGAGTAATTTTGCTGACCAGCTCCGGATAATCCATCAACATCTGTTTTTTTCGTTTTTCCTCCTGATTTTGTAAATCCTTCTCTTTCCCGATGAAAACCAGAACTGCTGCCACCACACTTAACAGAATAATCTTCCAGCTGTTGCTTTCGGTTCTTTCTCTCCATTGAATTGCGACTCCATCCATCTGAACCGGCAGCTCCAGTCTTTCCCCCTCCCGGCTGCTTTCATCCAATATTTGAATCTGGTTCTCCAGGCTGCGCGCCAGCTCCTCCTCAGGAGAATAGTACGGCGGCAGTACACGTATATTCTTTTCATACATAGCTCTTTGATTCTGACAGGTCATCTCTGCCTGAAGAAGAACCTCCTCGCCTTCCTCCCGTATATTCTCGTTATGTATCCTGCCAGATGATTCAACGATCTTGTAATTACTGGTGTGCCATTCCAGCTGGATCTCTCCGTTTTCCAGATCATAGGGCAGATTTAGATCCGTGCGCACTGACTCCATAGACTCATTCAGTCCCAGAATTTCCGAATCCAGTATTGACATTGCATGTGTTATAAGCTGCTGAAGTTCCTCTTCCTGCCTTGCCTGCCGGGACACCTGGATCGATACCGGAATTATTTCTTTTTCTATCACAGAATCCAAGTCGTATTCTTTTTTCCCGGTACCAAAACCACCGCGTTCTATGAAATGCCCCTCTACCAGAACGCTGTCCAAAGATTCCTTGAAACCGTTTAACAATACCGCAATCCCGCCGGCAAATAGAACCAGCAGCAGAAGCGAAAGCTTTATATAATAGAAATCACGCTTATCTTTACCGGCCGCCTTCTTACCTGCCCGATAAAATGGTTTCAGATAGAATGGCAGATCCTGCGGAACCTCTATCCCTCTGCTTATCCATATCATCCATAAAAAAAGTACTACGATCATACCACCTAAAGCCATAGCTATACCTCAATATCCACGATCTTTTTTCCCATATAAAAGGAAACTCCGTAGATTAACAGGCATACACTCATAATGACCGTGCCAAGGGGATTGTGATACAGAATATCCAAGAATCCCGGGGAGCTGATCCCCACATAAAGAATAATCAGAAAAGGAATCCAATTCATAATACGTTGTTCTAACTGTTTTTCCGAAAGCATTGTTGTAATTTCACGTTTTACCTCAATCTTATCCGACATTCGGGTTACCGTATTTTTTATAATTTCCACCAGATCACCACCGCTGCGTTTCGCGGTAGAAAACACTTCAGCAAAACTCTTTACGTCATCCAGACCGCTGCGCGCCGCAAAATCCTCCAGTATTTTTTCTACCGTCCCATTCATTTCCAGCTGGTGGATCATAAATCCGAATTCCCGCACAATCAGCCGGTCCCTGCCATAAAGGACCTCCAGATCCCGATACGCCTCCCGGAAAGAGTTTTCCACCGAGAATCCGGCACTCAGCGCCGCCGACAGGGCCTGTATCCCCTCCCGGAACTCCAGATTCAGCATCTGCTGCTGTTTCTTCGCCAAATCCTTTCGTTTTTCCATATAGAAAAAGTATAGCATCGGGCTCAATAATAGAACTGCCAGAACGGATCTGTAAAACAGATAGCCGATCAGGCTTAGCACTGCGATTCCCTCAGCACCGTACCGAATCCAATCCCTTCTTGTAAATCGATAACAAGTATAATCAAGACTGGTAATTATTATTCTGTGATGTCGTCCTCCAGTTTGATTCCGGCATTTGACAATTTTAGCCGGTTGCTCAGAGGATGTCTTTTTATGAGGCATCCTTTCACCCCTCCTTCGCTGGTCCTTCCTTCCTCCACATATTCATACAGACACTGTGTCCGTATCTCCTCCTGGCAGTCCAAAACCTCTGTAATCTCCAGCACCTTTCTGCTTTTATCCCTCAGCCTGCCCAGGTGTACTAATATATCAATTCCCGATGCTATCTGTCTTCGTATTGCCGGAAGAGGCAGGTTCATCCCCATCATAACCATTGTTTCCAGTCTGCTGAACATATCTTTGGGGCTGTTGGCATGTCCGGTGCTCAAAGATCCGTCATGACCTGTATTCATCGCCTGCAGCATGTCCAATGTTTCCGCGCCTCTTACCTCTCCCACGATTATCCGGTCTGGTCTCAAAATAATATAGAGAGTTTCTTATATAATATAATAATACACTATTTGTAAACCAACTGTTAATCAAGTTAGGAAGAATAATAATTTTACCGTCAAAACCACATCGATATCCAATGCCTATTTGCAAGACATACAAGTAATACAAAAATGCGGTATGATCACAATTACCATATCCGGTACAGCTAAAAAAGCATACACAGATACGTCAAATTATGTTGTGCTCGGTACACTACCGGCTAACTGTTGTCCAGTAACTACGTACACGATAGGATCGGTGCAATCCAATGCCATTCTTGGAATCAGTGCAAGTGGTCAAATCCAATTATCTGCTTTAGGTGGAGGATTTAACACATCGAACTGGGTAACTATCTGCCTTACTTATGTGGCCAAATGATCATTTGGCTAATCTACAATCCATGAAAGACTAGAAAATATTTTATCTGCAAAGAACGTATTTGTGTCGGTGTTATAACAAAATAGTATCCCGGTATTATCTATCCAAGTAACAACATTTTTACTGGATGTTCCGCCGATTATCCTGTGGCTGGGTTTATCAATAGTCGGTAGTGTGTATCCCCCTGTGGATATCGCAGTATTACTGATTAGCAACAATCTGTTTTTACCGTTGCGCTTTAATATGATCCCGCTTTCCAAAACGGTAGTGGTGGTCGATAAATTATTATTTGACTTGCAATCTCGCCGAAAAAGCTTCATACTGTAGCCAATGGAGGGTATGATCATGAAAATTGGGCAAAAACTGGCCGAATACCGTCATGCTGCCGGCCTAACGCAGAGCGAAGCCGCAGATCAGATACATGTCTCCCGGCAATGCCTCGGTAATTGGGAGACCGGACGCCGGGAACCGCGGATCGGGGATGTGGTGCAGCTCTGTCGAATTTATGGGATTAGTTTGGAAAAACTTGTAGAATTAGAATTCTCAAACGAATTTTAGAATGATATTCCCCGGCCAGTGATGACCGGGGAATTTTGCGTATTACATCAGGCTTGTGATAGTATTCGGTCCGCAAAGACCATCTATCTTCAATCCTGTCGCCCTCTGGCGCTTCTTGACCGCATTTTCCGTCGCAGGTCCATATTCACCATCCTCTTTCAGCCCGGCGCCTGACAGCTCGTTCAGGCGCTTCTGTGCCCAATCTACGGTGACCCCTGAGCTACCTCGCCGCAGTACAACCTTTCCGATCGCGGCCATGGTCTTGGGGCCGGCTTTCCCGTCCTCTTCCAGCGGTTTCCCCTCGCCATCTCGGTATCCATCCATATTCAACGCATTCTGCAACGCCCTGACCTCTGGCCGGCCAGACTGCGTGGGTTCCGGGACATCTTCCGCAGATTCAAAATCCACATAAAATTCATTAAGATCAACTTTGCCGCTGATACCGGGAACCTTTCCAGATGAAGATTTCTGCCAGATGGCGCAGGAACGCTTCTCCGAATCACTTAACCTGGAGGTGTAACGGGAGTACCACAGATAGGCGTCGATCCGGTCGATGTCGAAATAGTTTTTCAGATAGTCTTTATTGGAGTATAAGAGCGGGTTGTATCCGGCTGCAGCGACTTCCTCGCAGAATACCCGGGCCATTTCCGTTGCCTGACCGCGGTCGATCTGGACTCCTATCTTCTTCGCATACTCGATTGAGTCGTATTCCAAGTCATAAGCAATCGGGCAGCGGGACCGGTATTTCCCGACAACCTCTATGGCCCAGCGCGCCTCCTGGCGGGCCATGTCCACATCAAGTGGATACCCAAACCAGTAAGCACCGAACGGGATACCGTGGTCGATACAGGCCTGCGCATAGCGGTCGAAAGCTTTGTCGATGTTGTTCTGGCCGTACCCTGCCCGCAGGATGACATATTCTATACCGGCCGCTTTCAGTTTGGAAAAATCGACGTTCTTATTATGGTAGCTTAGATCTATTCCTAAATACATGACTTATTCCCCCTTCCTGGCCTGCTTGACAAGCTGATCTGCATAGGTGCTTAGGCCGGCTGTCAAAATACCTTGTGTAATCCCCACAAACAATCCCATTGCAACGTCCTGCCCAGAGCCAAAGCTGGATGTCGCGAACACCCACAAACCGCATAAAACTACTGCAACAGCGCCGTTGATAAAAGGGATATATTTATCTTTGATCGTCTGGCTCTTCTTGATCCCTAAACCTAAAAAGTATACCACTACGGCAACAATAATCAGTTCCGGTTTAACATAATTCATAATATCCATGTTCATCTCTCCTTTTCTTTCAGGCTGGTTGGCAGCTCTTTCAGCTCCTCAACCAGCTTTGTGATAGTACCGTTTCCCCCAAGGGCGTGGTACTGTTTATACATTTCTTCCACGTTTTCCAACGCATAAATCGGGCAATATCCCTTGTCTTCGTGATAGTGGTTATACGCCTGTAAGATTCGATCCCGGAGCAATGCCCGCAAGCCAGCGCGGATGGCAATGGTTTTTGCATATACGTATCCCAGGGCCGGTACCATTGCCGCAAACAGCCAGCCCACCCAATTATCGATGATATACTTTGCTATCTGGTCAATATCAATCAAGTCCTTTCTGTGCAATATAAAACCGGCCCCTGGTCGGAGCCGGTCGAAACCGATTATCTCAATTTTTGTCTTTCACCTCCTCATTCTGCCTACCACCTCTTTCTTCTTTAAATAATAATTTAGCCGGTTTTAAAATCAGATCCGGTACGGTCACGTCACTTACTATTCCGGCTGCGGGAGCAGACGGTGCAGCCGGGAAGCTTACTGGATCTATAAATATATCCGGG
>NZ_JAWDIY010000052.1:0-26228 GCF_032380655.1 Diplocloster hominis
AGGGCCCGGAACACTGTCCGAGCCGTCCTGTGGCGAGTTTGTTCCGGGCCCTGCCAATAAGAGGTTCTCCCGTCTTCGGAGTTAGCCATTCTTAGGTCCGGCCGAAGTGATTTGGCCCCACGGGATTTGCTGCCCGGCTCCCCAAGACACGCCGCTTCCCTTCAGCCCGGACCTCAGTATCAAAATCCCCATTTACCAAAATTGGCCGTGAATCGTAACCATCAATATCAGGTATGCAAATTTTATTTCTTGACGGCTCTTTTTGTCTGCTGGTTGTAACATCCGCTAGCTGTAACATCCCACGTCTGTATCATCTGGAATACATGCTGAATCTTGCTATCCGTGTGCTGTCTATTGCGAACATATGAGGGACCAAGGGTATGGAAGAATCCCGGTATCCTGATCTTGAACAACAACAATTCAAAAACCCGGAATTTCCTGCATTCCGTGCGGTTGATCTGCCTCAAGTGTTCGAAACGGTATAGATAAGGTTTCATACAGCACTTAAGAAGTATAATTTGTATGAAAACTGTAAGATTACTGCAGATTTACCTATTTATTCGACCGAAGAAAACGGTTACACATGAAAA
This sequence comes from Diplocloster hominis, assembly GCF_032380655.1. Lineage (NCBI taxonomy): Bacteria > Bacillati > Bacillota > Clostridia > Lachnospirales > Lachnospiraceae > Diplocloster > Diplocloster hominis. The sequence goes on from NZ_JAWDIY010000052.1 coordinate 591, forward strand.
AATTAGACAGAATAAACTAATAAATGAAAAAAACTAAACATAACTAACATAATAATATCAATATTATTTAAAAAATTAAGAGAATATATTGACATTTTGCAAAAAGAGGAATATATTCATTATAAGAAAACGGTTACATAAGAAAAGGACGGATAAAATGGAGAAAAAAACTGTTACAATAAAGGATATTGCGAAAGAGGCAAATGTATCTGTGGCAACGGTTTCACGATATTTGAACGCGAGCGGCTATGTGGACGATGCGAAAAAGGAAATGATTGCAGAGGTAATCCGGAAACTGAATTACCGGCCCAATCGGATGGCCCAGAGTCTGAAAACGAAGGAAAGCAAGAATATCGTGCTGATACTGCCGGATATTCAGAACCCTTTTTATTCCACCATGGGTGTTGAGGTACAGAGGATGATGATGGAGAAGGGATATACCATTACCCTGTTCAACACGGGCGCGGATTACGGGATGGAGCTGAATTGCGTCAGGATGGCCGCTGATATCGGAAACGACGGGGTTATCTTCGCAACTGTGAATAGCAATCCGCAGGTCGTGGAGGCACTCAGGAATCTCAATACACCTGTAATAATGGTAAATGTAAATCAGGCGTGCGGTTTTGATGCGGTATTCGCGGACGGTGGGCGCAGCACTTATCTTTCCACCAGATATTTAATAGAGATGGGGCATGAAAGAATCGCATACGCCGGCGGAGCACTGGGGACAGATACAGTCAACAGCCGTAAAGGCGGTTATATGAAAGCCATGGAGGAAGCAGGTCTGGATGTCCCGGAAGAATACATATTTGAAATGGGCCTGAAACTGACCAGCGACACGGGGAAAAAATGCGGTTATTATTTTAATGCTTTAAAGCACAGACCGACAGCGGTCTGCTGCGCCAATGACCTGATCGCCATGGGCCTTTACCAGACCTTGAACCAACTGGATGTAAAGATACCGGATGAGATCTCTGTAACCGGCGTAGATAATATCATGTACGCCGAGTTGAGTAATCCCCGGCTGACCTCTGTGACCAATGACGGCGGGGAGTTCGCCAGAACAGCGGTGAATGCTCTGATGGACCGTATCCAGGGGAATTACACCGGCGAACCAAGGGAATTCTCTATAGACAGAGAACTGGTGATCCGTGATTCCGTGCGGAAATACACAAAATAGGCAGCGCTGCAGCAAAAGCAATTATATAAAAACTAAGCACAGAAAAGGAGAAATAAGGTATGAAAAAAAGTATGGTACTGTTTCTGACGGCAGCAATGGTACTGGGCCTGACGGCCTGCGGAGGGGAAAAGGCGGCGGATTCGAAAGCACCTGATACGGAAACAACAAAGACACAGACTTCGGATCAGGATACGGCAGGCTCCGGCGGCAAGGAAGAAGCAAAAGATGGAAAAATCGTAATCGGTATGGCCATGAATGAGGAAATCGACTTTATCAACGAACTGCAGACCGCCCTGGAAAATTACGCCAAGTCCGATGAAAATATCGAGATTATATTTACCAACGCGAATTCCAACGCGGAAAAACAATTATCGGATGTGGATTCCCTGATTGCCCAGAGCCCGGATGTAATCGTTCTGCGTGTGGTGGATGCGGATGCAGGAGCCGCCTGTGTGGAGGCGGTAAAGAATGCAGGGATTCCCTGTGTCGTACAGGATACGGCGGTAAATTCAGATCTCTATGACTGCCGGATCGTAGGAGACCAATCCACCGTAGGGAAGCTGATCGGAGGCTACATGCAGGAATGGCTGGATGCCGATGAGAGCCGCCAGATCAGTATGGGCTATATCAATGGCGCTCCCAGCGAGGTTATCAAAAAACGGGAAACCGGAATCTATGAAGCAGTGGATCAGAACCGGGTCCATACTTTTGCCTCCCAGATTTCCACCGGATTTTCTGCGGAAGGCGCCATGACTTTTGCAGAGGACTGGCTTCAGTCCCAGCCGGATATGAACTGTATCGCCTGTGCCAATGACGAGATGGCGGCGGCCTGCATTCAGGCACTGAATGCGGCGGGCGTGAATTTCGACGAGTTTCTGGTATTCGGATGTGACGGCGGAACCATCGGGCAGCAGTATCTCAAGAGCGGAGAACTGAAGGCGACAGTTTATCAGAGTGTGGACAAGATCGCGCAGGCGATCATCGATGTCAGCAAGGGAATCACGGCCGGCGAGACTTATGAGAACAAAATCTATGACCCGGATTGTTATAAACTGATGACGAAGGACAATATGGAAGAACTTCTGAAAGAGAATTAATCGATACCGGCAGGTGCGGGCAGATTCTGTAAACCGGAGTCTGACAGTTGGGAGAAACAAATATGCAGAATGTAAAACCAGTTTTGAAAGTAAAGGATATCACCAAAAGTTTTCCCGGAGTACAGGCACTCAAAGGGGTCGATCTGGAAGTCTATCCGGGAGAAGTCCATGCGCTTATGGGGGAAAACGGCGCTGGTAAATCCACGCTGATGAAAATCGTTCTGGGAATCTACCAGCCCACCACGGGTACCATGCATTTGAATGGGGAGCCCTATGCCCCGAAAACACCTAATGAAGCGCTGCATAAGGGGATATCCATGATCCACCAGGAAATCAGTCTGGTTCCCACCACCAGCGTCTCTGAAAATATATGGATCGGCAGGGAAAAACAGTTTGGAAACAAGGTGTTTATCAACAAGAAAAAGCAGGAGGCCGCCACGAAAGAAATACTGGAACGGCTGGGGCTTGCCATATCTCCATCTGCGTTGGTATCGTCCTTAAGTATCGCCCAAATGCAGCTGGTGGAGATCGCCAGGGCGGTATCCTATGATTCCGAAATCATCATTATGGACGAGCCCACCAGCGCTCTTACAGATGAGGAAGTTAAGAAACTATATGATATCATCCGCACACTGTCGCAGCAGGGGAAAACCGTGATCTATATCTCACACAAATTCGATGAGATCTTTGAGATATGCGATAACGCCACAGTGCTGCGGGACGGCCAGTATATCGCTACCAGGGAAATAGGAAAGACGAACCAGGAAGAACTGGTCAGCCTGATGGTAGGACGGCAAATGCAGGACATGTTTCCGAAGAAAGCGGTAGAGGTCGGGGCCCCTGTGCTGGAGGTAGAGCATCTGAGCATGGGCGGTATTGTCAATGATGTGAGCTTTACGGTACACCGGGGAGAAATCCTGGGGTTTGCCGGCCTTCTGGGTGCCGGGCGGACGGAGATTATGGAGACCATATTCGGGATCACGCCGAAAGACAGCGGAACCGTACGGCTGAACGGGCGGGAGATCGAGGTTCGCAACACTAAGCAAGCCATCGAAAATAAACTGGCCATGGTTACAGAAGACAGGCTGCACACCGGAGTGATCCATATCCAGTCGGTGCGGTTCAATGAATCTTTGGCTTTCATGAAAACGGTTACACATCTGGGATTTTTAGACAAAGCCAGGGAACGCAGAGACACGGACGACATGGCCAGACGGCTTGCCATTAAGATGCCGTCCATGAACAGCGAGATAGCCCTGCTCTCAGGAGGAAACCAGCAGAAGGTTGTGATCGCCAGATGGCTGTTGACCGAACCGGATGTGCTGATCCTGGATGAGCCGACCAGAGGGATCGATGTGGGAGCGAAGGCGGAGATCTATAAGCTCATGGGAGAACTGGCGGGACAGGGCAAGGCGATTATCATGGTGTCCTCAGAGCTGCCGGAAGTCATGGGGGTCTCCGACCGGATAATGGTTGTGAGGGAAGGCGGGATCTCCGGAGAATTTGCAAGGTCGGAATTTAATTCGGATGAGATTATGAAATGTGCCTTTGGAATCAAATAAATTCACCGAAACTTATTCCGTAAAATTTAGGTCGCGACACGGCGACACTGGAGGATTGTATGAAGAGTAAAAGTAAAAATATAGATATACTGATGTTTATTCTCAATAATAAAGCGATGATCCTCACCATCCTGCTTCTGGTGATTTCATTCATCCTGACAGGTGGTATGGCAGCCACCGGGAACAATGTGGCGGGCGTGATGCGCCAGATATCGGTTCTGGCCATTATCAGTATCGGGTTTACCATAATATTGGCGGGAGGAATGATGGATCTGTCGGTGGGCAATGTGGTCAGCCTGTGTGGAATCCTGTATGGCATGACGTCGAAGATTCTGCCTCTGCCCCTGGCTCTCATGCTTGCGGTACTGGCCGGAGTACTCTGTGAGTTTCTCAACGGAGTCCTGATCCGGGCATTCCGGCTTCCGTTCTTTGTTCTCACCCTGGCTACCGGCCAGGTGTTCAAAGGGATCGCCTATATTATTACGGACGGAAAGTCTATAGGGGGCCTGAGCGAAGGTGTGAAATTCCTGGGGCAGGGCCAGGTACTGGGATTTTTGCCGATGCCATTTTTTATCATGATTCTGGTCGTCATTCTGATGGCGGTCGTTCTGGGTAAGACTACCTACGGCAGGCATGTGCTGGCGGCAGGGGGAAATGCCCAGGCGGCGGAAGTATCCGGGATCCGGGTTGGATTCATTAACATCACCACCCTGATGATCGGCGGAGTCTGCTTCGGGCTTGGAGCGGCGATCCTGACCGGGCGGGTGGCTTCGGCGATTCCTACCGCAGGGGATAATTACCTGATGGATTCTATCGCGGCGGTGGTCATCGGCGGCACACCCATGCACGGCGGAAAAGCGAAGGTAATCGGGACACTGTTTGGTGTGGCCCTGATCGGAATCATTAATAATATGCTGAACCTGTTGAATATTTCCTCCTACTGGCAGTGGGTGTGTAAGGGCATCATCATTATCATTGCCATCGTGCTGGACTCGATGACGGACCGTTTCTTTTCTGTCAGAAAAACGAAGTAAGGCAGGGAAAGTGAAGGATAGCAAGGAGAAGTATAAGCAAGTATAAAAGACAAGCAAGGATAATGCAAAAGCAAGGATAAGGCACAAGTAAATATAAGGTGAAAGTATGACATGCAAAATAAATTGTTTATGTGAAATGATGGAACAACCGGTCGGGATCGACTGCCTCAATCCACGGTTTTCCTGGAGCATAGAGCCGGCTCCGGAGGGGGCGGGACAGACGGCATACCGGATCCTGGTGAGCGGGTCAAAAAATATGGAAACGCCGGTGTGGGACAGCGGAATGGTCCGCTCCCCATCGGACCACCTGGTAGCTTATTCCGGCACCAGACTGAAAAGCGGTACCAGGTATTATTACCGGATCTCAGTTCTCTGCGGGGACGCTCTATTTGTCGGTGAAACATGCTCATTTGTGACGGGGATCCTGGAGATAAGGGACTGGGAACCACTCTGGATCGCCTGCGCGGGAATGGCAGATCAGGCTTTCTATATCCGGTGTCCCTTCCGGGTGAAAAAAGCGGTCCGGACAGCGGCAGCATTTGTCGTAAGTCCAAACTATTACCTGCTCAGTCTGAATGGCGCACCATGTGGGGATCTGCGTCTGAATAACGCGCGTACCGATTACCGGAAAACCCTTCTCTATGAGACATATCCGCTGGATCTGAAAGAGGGGGAAAATGTCCTTGGGATCGAGATCGGAAACGGATGGATGAACCTGGAAGCAAGCGAGCGGAAAGTGGCGAAGCGGGAATATCTGGCTGCATTTCAGATCCGTATCGAATATACGGACGGAGCTGTGGAATGGGTGGCCAGCGGCCGGGAAAATAGTTACTGCTCCAATATCTGCCCGGTGACCCGCAACCACATCTATCATGGAGAAGAATACGACGCCCGCAGAAAACAGCCGGGGTGGAACACTCCTGGTTTCCGGATGAGCCGGGATGCGGGATGGGGACATGTCTATGAAGCGGATTCCCCCGGCGGGGAGATCATGGCCCAGATGATGGAACCGATCCGCATAACGCAGATCCTGGAACCGGCCGCGATCTATCCTCTGGGGGAACATTCCTGTACCGTGGACTTTGGACAGAACTTCGCCGGCTGGGTCCGGCTGCGGACACGAGGCCCGAGAGGGACCGCAATTACCCTGCGCTACGCGGAACTGATCCACGGGGACCGCACGGTCAATCCATGTTCCTTAAAAGGAGCCGTGGCTGCAGATTCGTTCATCCTGGAGGGAGAGGGGGAGGAAGAGTTCGAACCCCGTTTTACCTATCACGGATTCCGGTATGTCCAGCTGGATGGTTTGAAAAAACTGCCGGAGGCCCGGGATCTGGAGGGATGTGTGGTACGGACAGATGCCAAATGTATCGGCAGTTTCCATTGCTCCCATGAGTTGGTCAACCGGTTCTACAAAGCCATGATATGGACGGAGAAGAGCAACCAGCACAGTCTGCCCACCGACTGTCCCCAGCGGGGAGAAAGACTGGGCTGGCTCAATGATATGACGGTGCGCAGTGATTCTGCCCTGTACAACTTCCGTCTGCCCCGGCTGTACCAGAAATGGACCCGGGACATCCGGGACACACAGGGAAAGACGAGCGGAGCGATCTGTGACACGGCCCCCTTCTTCTTCATGGGGCAAAAGCCCGCTGACCCGGTAAGCAGTTCCTATCTGTTGGTGCCGTGGAATGTATACTGCCATTACGGCGACATAGAGATCCTGGAAGAAAACTATGAGGGCTGCAAGCGCTGGACTGATTATCTGAAACGTCATTCAGAACACTATCTGGTCACCTATTCCCAGATGGGGGACTGGGCCAGCCCCAAAAGGTGGTGTCTTCCAGACAGTATTGGCGGAGGTGCGGTATCCGCGGTCACCCCGCCCGGATTGATGGCTACCGGCTATCTCTATTATGATTACATAATATTACAAAAGATGGCGGAAGTCCTGGACAAGCATCAGGAAGCGCGGGAATTCGCTCAGGAGGCCGAACGGGTCCGGCAGGCGTTTCTGTCCGCTTATTATGATCCGGCTGCCCACTCCTTTGGACAGGGCAGCCAGGCGTGCAACGCATTTCCTCTGTACCTGGGCATGGTGGAAGAGACTGAGAAACCTTACGTTCTGCAGAACCTGATCACTGACATTATGGTAACAAATCAGGGACATCTCACCACCGGTAATCTGGGGACCCGCTACGTCCTGGAGGTATTATTCCAAAATGGCTTCCCGGATGAAGCGTTCTCACTCCTGACCCAGACCACCTATCCCAGCTGGGGTTACATGCTGGAAAATGGGGCCACTACTCTCTGGGAGCGATGGGAAAAGATCGAAGACAACACGATGATGGCTTCCTATAACCATCCCATGACCGGTGCTGCCGGTGTATGCCTCCACAAATACCTGTTAGGCATCAGTCCCGACGAGACTAATCCGGGGTTCCGGAACATTATTATCAGTCCCCGCATCCCTACCGCCCTCGACAGTGCGTCCGGCCAGGTAGAGACCGTCCATGGGATCGTCGAATGCGCATGGGAAAAAGTCCGGGATAGGAAATTCATCCTGAAAACCCGTATCCCATTTAACTGTACAGCCGAGATATACCTGCCCCGCATCTGGCCCGGAGACTATGAACTTATCGTCCGGCCGGAAACGGCAGGCAGGACGAAAGATCCAGTCAGAGTCACTTCCGGTACCTACACTTTTGAAATGATGAGAAGGTGAATGGGGGGATTAAGGGGGCCGGGATGGGAGGGAAGCGGTCCGGCCTTGGGAACCGGGCGGCAAATCCCTCCCATCCCTGCTTTATAAATGGCGTTTTACATGTTGTGTAAGACGGACAGGTTTGGTAGAAAATTATTTTTTCCATAGATACTATCTGATCCACTTTCGTTAAAATGGGGAAAGACTATAATGTGAGTTTTTGTCGGCAGTTTGCAGGACCTATTCTGCATCATTTGATAAATATTCCGCTCTTTGACGAATAGCCCGGTCTACGTTAATCTTCGCCGCCAGCCCGGTATTTATATGGGTTCGTAGCATACTTCTCTTTAAAAATCTTAGAAAAATAGCTCAGATTCTGATACCCGACCTGCCGGGCGATATCCGAGACCTTCCGGTCGGTATTCTTCAGAAGCTCCTCCGCGATTTTTAGTCTGTAATTGGTCAGATATTTATTAAAAGAAATACCCACTTCGTTCTTAAATAACCGGCAAAAATACTCCTGGTTAATATTCAAATCATCTGTGATATCAGAAATCTTCTCAATTACCGCATAATCTTTCCGAACCCGGATAATAGCGGTTTTCACATAATCAGAATATCCGGAATAAGTATTCAGAAAACTGATGGTACTGCCCGACAGGAACGAGTAAATATGTTCTTTGAACTCCCGGAAATTCCGGGCGTTTTTTAATTTGGAGATAGCCGCATGGCATAGCTTTTCTGTATTGGCAAAGCCCTGCCCCAGAGCGATCAGCTTATAATTATTGATGATTTCCCGGAATATTTTCCGGATCTGGTAGATCTGCGGCGGATGTTCGGTTTCCAGGTAGGACAGCAGCAGTTTGATCTTACTCTGGGCTTCGTGAAAGCGCTGGGAAGATATCTCATAGATAATCTCCTGGAAACTTTTCTGGAGCGTATCCTGCCAGATGTGGTATGCTTTCGCATCGGCCTGATATACCGGGAGGGCAGGTGCGGCCTTATCTGTGTCATCCTCCGTATAGAAGCGCGTGTTGTGCAGGAGCAGGCTGACAGACAGCTCCTCGGCGAATTCCAGATCCCCGGTTACCGGACCGGAAGTGCCGATGGGACGCAAAAGCAGATGCGACATCTGACGGATGACCTTTTCAAACACATCATACAGATACAGGCGGCTGGAGGAAGCGGGCAGATAGAAGAGCGCCACATGATAGCCCTGTTTCCATTCGTGCTCCCGGATGACCAGGGAGAAGGACTCGGAGCACTGTTCCCCCAGCTTCACGGACAGAGGACCAGGCGTTGGCAAAGCCTGATAGGTCAGGATAAAATAAGGACCTGAAGGGACCGCCAGCCCCTCCTGGGCGATCCATTGATTTAATTCACCGGGAGTGAAGCGGATAAAATCCCCGGATGCAGCCCTGGGCACGGGAACCGCGGCCGGCTGTTCCCCGGCCTTTTTCATACATCCGGAGATGATTTCCCGGAGACATTCTTTGGTAATCTCTGTTTTCAGGATAAATTGATCCGCGTTATAGTTCAGAGAATCCCTGGCATATTCAAAATCATTGTGGCTGGTCAGCATGACAACCATCGTCTGTGGCACCAGCAGCTTGATCTGCCGCAGCAGTTCGATCCCGTCCATCATGGGCATTTTAATATCTGTGAACACCAGCTGCGGCCCGTTTTGACGGAAACATTCCAGGGCATCCCGGCCGTTCGCCGTGATCCCGACGATTTCCACCGGAAGTCCGGTGTCCCGGATTACATACTCGATCCACTCCCGGATCGGCAGTTCATCATCTGCGATCATAATCTTTAACATAGTAAATTTCCCCCCTGTTGCCATTTAGAGTCAGATATCATCATTCCCGATCCTGGGATGCAGAATCTGTATCCGGGTACCGCATCCCTCTTCACTGTCGATGGTGATCCCATAAGAAGGTCCGAAGTGAAGCAGCAGCCGGTCCGAGATATTGCGGATTCCGATCAGGTTCGAATGCTGGCTGCTGGGTACCAGGTCCCCGTCCCACAGTCTGTTTAACTGCTCTGCGTTCATACCGATGCCGTTGTCGAAAAGTGTAATCTTAAGATCGTTCCCCTGGGGGCAGATGCTCAGCGTGATTTGTCCCCGGTATCCGATATCCGAGAAGCCGTGGAATATGGAATTCTCGATCAGAGGCTGCAGCATCATCCGCAGGATACGCAGGGAACAGAATTCCTCCGGCACATCCGTGATAAAGTCGAAGATATCCCCGTACCGGTATTTCTGGAGAGTGATGTAATTTTCCAGAAAATTAAGCTCGTCCGCCAGCAGCATAAATTTATTGGTATAGGACATGGTATTTTTTAAGATAACCGTAAAGGCGTCGATTACGCCCAGCGCCCGGTCTTTTTGCCCCATATCCACCATGCATTTGACCGAGAACAGGGTATTATAGATAAAGTGCGGATTCATCTGGGCCAGCATGGCCTGCAGTTCCACCTGACGTTTGGACTCCTCCTTCAGTTTGATATCCTCCACCAGCATGTTGATCCGGCCCAGCATATAATTACACTCGTCGGAGATGGTGTTAATCTCGGCCCAGCCGCGGACATTAAAATTTTCCGGCGCCTCTTCGCTCCCCACCTTCTCCAGCTGCTGGCACAGGTTGGACAGCGGTTTCACGATTTTACTGGACAGATAGTACGAGAGTGTAATAATGACCATAAATACCACGAACCCGAAGATAATTACGATATACTGAATGGAAGCCAGCGGTTTTAAGACTACCTCCAGGGGTATTTCCTCGATCATTACCCAGCCAAGCGCGGCATTTTCGCATTTTGAAAAGAGAAACTTTTCCTTATTCTTATCTATGATCTGGAAGCTGGTGTCTCCGAAAATTTTACCGAACCGGTCCATATTATAAAAATTGATGGAAAGCATGTCCTTGTTGTTGTGGGAGATGATCGTTCCCTTCTGATCTATGATATAGATGGAATTGTTGTTATTGATCAGACTCTCGTAGGTGGCCGACAGATTCGATTCTTTGACATTTAACAGGAAGATGCCCAGCTGTTCGCCGGTATCCTGATTCAGAATCGAATATGCCATGGAAAATACATACTGCGGATTCTCTGAGAAATTCCGATGTGTGGAGATCAGAACCGGCTGCCCTTTGGCAGCAATAATATCCGCGTACCACAGTTTCTTCTGATACATATCGATCGTGCGCCCGGAGGGATATCCATCGGTGGAATAGGTGAAACCGTTGTTCAGCGCTATCGTATAATAAAAGTCAATATTGGTGGCGTCGATGGTTTTCTGCAGAATACCATCCAGGGTATCCATGGAATGGATAATATTGAGCTGTTCCTCTGGGGACAGTTCCCGGGTATAATCAAGATCAGACCGGTTAAACGGCAGATTATAATAATAGAAGTTGCTGACTACATTCACCGTCTGAAGGATGGAGCTGGTCCGTTCCGAGATCTGTTCCAGCACATCCACCCTGGAGGAGGCCAGCTGTTTGGTTATATTTTTGGAATAGATATTATAGGAAAAAACTACCATTAAAAAAGTAGAGAGAAACACCAAAAACAAGAAACAAAATAATAAAACCTGCTTTAGCTGAAAATTTTTCTTAAATATTTTGAATATTTTCATACATCACCTGTCAGAAGCCTGTATTCAGTAGTTGTGAAAATTACTGTTAAAAATTATAACATTGACGGAAATGAGAGTCAAATTTGTAGAAAAATGTCAGAATAGTGTTAATTAATTTGTACAAATAGTAATATATTAGAAAACGGCAATCAGAATGAATGGTAATCGGGAGAAAAGTAGTCAGCCTGGTTTCATTACACAGGGGACTGCAGAAGCTATAATGAACTTACAACGTACGAAGGAAACGTACAGGAATAGAACACAGTTCAAACTACAAGGAACGAGGAGGAAAGTTTCATGAGAAAGAGGAAATTATTAGCTCTGACACTGGCAGTTGCGATGACAGCCACCGTATTTACCGGATGCAGCCTGAAACCATCATCAGATTCGGGACAGACCGCACCGGCCGCCGCATCAGACGATGCCAAAGAGACCGCCGCCGCATCCGGCAGCCAGGACGCCAAGGACGCTTCCGCGGATCAGGCTTCCGGAGATCTGAAACCTTTGCGGGTAGCAGTCCAGCCTTACTATAACGGTATGCAGATGGCCTACATCCTGGATCAGAAATTAGATGAACAAAACGGAATCAAGATCGAGCCGATCCTGTTCTCCAACGGAGCCACCCAGAACGAAGCCCTTTCCGCAGACCTGTGGGATGTGTCCATGACCGGAGGTGCCTTCGTATTCGGTGTAGCCAACTATGACGCGAAAGTCGTGGGCAGCCATATCGACGGAACCGGCGGAAATGAACTATATGTCCGACCCGACAGCCCCATCGCCCAGGTGAAAGGTTACAACCCCACATACCCGGATGTTCTGGGAAGCCCTGAGACTGTAAAAGGAGCCAAGATCATCATGGCCACCGGCACGACATCACAGCTGTGCGCGGTAAAATGGCTGGAAGCCGTAGGCGTACAGGAAGAAGACGTGGAGCTTGTAAATATGGAATACGCAGCCGGCTATCAGGCATTCTTAGCGGGCCAGGCCGACGCGGTTGTACTGGTATCGCCCTACTGCTACGATGCTCCGGAACAGGGCTGGGTGAAAGCTGCCGACCTGATCAATCTGGATACCCCCAACTACGAAGAAATCGTCGCTTCCAAGTCCGCATACGAGAGCAAAAAGGACGAAATCCAGACCTTCCTGAAACTGGTCTATATGGCGAATGACGCGCTGGAAGCGGATCCTGACAAGAAAGTGGAATATACCATGAAATGGTATGCCGACAATGCCAACGAAGTAACCGAAGAGAGCGCCAAGGCGGAATGTGACTTAAAGCCCCTGATCACCTCTGAGAAAGCCAGAGAGATCGAGATGGGTATCTATGAGAAAAACTATGCGGAATTCATGGTAATGATCGATAAGCTGGATTCCTCCCAGGTACAGACGGTGGTTGACAACGTAAAACCCGAGCTGATGAAAGCGGCCCTGGAATCCATGAAATAACTAACAAAAGGGGACATGTCCAAACCGGTTTGGGACATGTCCAGACTGAAATGGACATGTCCCAAACTGAAATGGACATGTCCCCGACTGGAATGGACATGTCCCAAATCGATTTGGACATGTCCCCATCCGGTATTTTTTTTCGCAAAATTTAGCTAAGGAGTGAAGGTATGAGAACAAAAACCAAGTATAAATTAATCTCACTTGCTTCTGTTTTTGTATTCCTGGCGTTCTGGGAGATCATAACGGACGTGCTGCAGCTGCTGCCCGCCTATGTCCTTCCCAGTCCGGTCAAGGTACTGAACTGTTTTATCACGAAGCTTACGGCCTCGAGCCCTGACGGTTCCACATTGCCGGTACACATTCTGTCCAGCTTAAAGGTGTCCATGGCCTCCTTTTTGACCGCGGCGGTGGTGGGTATTCCGCTGGGTATCGCTATGGCCTGGTACAGCTCGGTAGACAAGCTGGTGAAACCGATCTTCGACCTGCTGCGTCCGATCCCGCCTATCGGCTGGATTCCGATCATGATCCTGGTCTTAGGCATCGGCTTCTGGGCCAAAGTCGCTGTTATTTTCGTAGGCGCCCTGATCCCCTGCGTGATCAACTCCTACACAGGAATCAAACAGGTGAATCCGGTGCATATGTGGGTCGGGCAGACCTTTGGAGGTACCAGGACCCAGATGCTGTTCCTGGTAGCGATCCCCACGGCGCTCCCGGTTATCTTCACCGGACTTAAGACAGCCCTCGGAATCTCCTGGATGACCCTGGTGGCAGCGGAACTGCTGGCCTCCAACAACGGGCTGGGTTATATGATCCAGGTAGCCCGTACCATCGGAAGAGCGGATATCATCGTCATGGGAATGCTGGTGATCGGTGTGGTGGGACTGATCCTGTCCACGATCCTGGACTTCCTGGAAAACAGATATGTGAAAGGGAGGCGGCCATGAGTAAACAACAAGTAAGGGATAAAGTATCTACGATTCTGTTCGCCCTGCTGTCCGTATGCCTGCTTCTGCTGGTCTGGCAGCTGGCTGTATCCGGGACCACCTTAGGGAAAATGTTCCCCAAGCCCATCCCGGTATTTCAAAAATTTGTGGAGTCCTTAACCGTACCCATCGGCCAATATACACTGGTGCAGCACGCGGTATTCAGCCTTTACCGGGTATTCGTGGGTTTTGTATCCGGCGCCGTAGTAGGCGTGGTCCTGGGAATCGCCATGGGACGGATCCCGGTCATCGACGCCATTGTAAAACCGATCTTCAATCTGATCCGTCCGATCCCTGGCGTGGCCTGGATCCCCATGGCGATCCTCTGGTTTGGAATCGGTGAAACCACGAAATACTTCATTATCTTCATGGGCGGCTTTGCCAATGTGTTATTAAATACCTATGCAGGCGCCCGGGATGTGGATAAACAGCTGATCGGCGCTGCCCAGATGCTGGGCGCGAACCGCAGACAGATCTTTGTACATATCGTGTTACCGGCCTCCGTGCCCTATATATTCGCCGGGCTACAGGTATCCTTATCAACCAGCTGGATGGCGGTGCTGGCTGCGGAAATGGTCTGTGCACAGGAAGGGGTCGGCTATCTGATCACCGGAGGCATGAACTCCGGCAACACGACCCAGATCCTGGTGGGAATGCTGGCTATCGGCCTGATCGGCCTGATCCTGGCGACACTGATGAGATATGCGGAAAAGAGGTTATGCTCATGGAAAATACGAGGAAATTAGAAAATGACTGCGTGGTCCGCTGTGACCACATCGGAAAAATATTCGGGGAGTTTGAGACCTCCCACGAAGTGGTAAAAGATATCAATCTGAATATCAAAGAAAATGAATTTGTCGTCATCTTCGGCCCCGGCCAATGCGGCAAAACAACCCTGTTAAACCTGATGGCGGGCCTGGAACAGACCACCAGCGGGGAAGTGAACGTAAACGGCAAACAGGTTAACGCGCCGGGGCCGGAGCGGGGCATGGTCTATCAGACCACGGCGCTGTTCCCCTGGCTGACCGTTATGGGAAATGTAGAATTCGGCCTGAAGATGGCCGGAGTGAAGAAATCCAAACGCCGGGAACGGGCGCAGTATTATATCGATCTGGTGGGATTAAAAGGCTTTGAAAAAAGCTACCCGGTCAAACTCTCCGGCGGAATGTGCCAGCGTGTCGGTATCGCCAGAGCCTACTGCAACGATCCTTCCGTAATTTTGATGGATGAACCCTTCGGACATCTGGATGCCCAGACCCGGTATCTGATGGAGGAAGAGATCGAACGCATCTGCTCCACAGAAAAACGGACGGTGGTTTTCGTGACCAACAACATCGAGGAAGCCATCTATCTGGCGGACCGGATCATTCTGCTGACGAATTGCCCCGCTACTGTGAAAAAAGAATATATCGTGGATCTGCCCAGGCCCAGAAGCTATGTATCTCCCGAATTCCTGGAGCTGCGGGAGCTGATCACATCGGAAATGGATGAAATGGACCTGTAAAGAAAACGGCGCAGTAAATGCGCCACTGGAGGTAAGGCTGGACAAAATGTCCATCCATACCTGAATGTGAGGCGCAGTAAATGCGCAACTGGAGGTAAATATGGGACAAGCACAAGCAATTGCACAGCCGGAAATCACACAACCGAAAAGTACACAGCCGGAAGCCATACTAAATGTGGACCATCTGACCAAAAAGTTCGGAGATCTTCTGGTGTTAAATGATATCTCATTTGATGTAAAAAAAGGTGAATTCCTCTGTATCGTCGGCCCCACCGGCTGCGGAAAAACGACCTTCCTGAACAGCCTGACCAGACTGTACAAGGCAGACGAAGGGAAGATCCTGTTCGAGGGCCAGGAGATCGATCCTCAAAAACATGACCTGGCTTACATTTTCCAGGAATACTCCACGATGGAATGGCTGAACGTAGAGGAAAATATCCGGTTTGGCCTGAAAGTGAAAGGCTACCCCAAAGAACTGCAGAACGAACGGGTGGAAAAAGTAATCAAAATGGTAGGTCTGGACGCATACCGTAAATTCTATCCCCGCCAGCTCTCCGCCAGTATGCTGCAGCGTGTGGTTATCGCCCGGGGGTTCGCGGTGGAGCCCAAGCTGCTGCTGATGGACGAGCCGTACGGACAGCTGGACCTGCAGCTGAAATATAAGCTGGAAGACGAGCTGCTGAACCTGTGGCAGGAGACCGGAACCACGGTCATCTTCATCACCCATAATATAGAGGAAGCCGTTTACCTAAGCGACCGGATTCTGGTATTGACCAACAAGCCCACCAAAGTAAAAAAAGAGATTATAAATAACCTGCCCAGACCCAGGAAAATATCCTCAGAAGATTTTATCAATCTGAGAAATGAAGTGACTGAGCTGATTAAATGGTGGTAAAAGAGGTGTAAATTTGGATAACTATAATATTTTGTATCTGATGTGCGACCAGTTTCGCTGCGACTGCATACATGCGCTGGGAAATGATACGATAAAGACACCCAACCTGGACCGTCTGGCGGCCAGAGGAGTAGCTTTTACACAAGCCTACTCCACCTGTCCGGTCTGTGTGGCAGCGCGCTACACGGTGATGACCGGCTGTGAACCGGAGAAAACCGGCTGTTATTCCAATGAAAATCCGGTTCCCATGGATGGCCAGCCGGAAGCGGTCGAGGAGCGGTGCGGCTCCTATCTGGCGCGCTGCCTGTCCGAACAGGGATACCGTACCTTTGGTATCGGCAAATTTCATACCAAACCGGATTGCTACGAGGATCTGGGTTTTGAAGTACACAAACATACGGAAGAATTATGGGAGACCCCCGAAATTAAGGAAAAGGATGCCTATGCGGGCTTCATGCTGCGGGAACATCCGGAATATGCGCATATTGACCAGCTCCACGGAGAGCGCACGAATATGTACTATGTCCCCCAAATGAGTCCGTTCCCGCAGGAATTAACCGTAGAAGGATTTACCGCGGATCTGGCGGTTCAGGAGATAGAAAAAGAGGATGAGCGGCCGTATTTTGGTTTCGTTTCCTTTGTCGGTCCCCATCCGCCCTGCGCTCCGCCGGCCCCCTATCATCTGATGTATAACCCGGACCGGATGCCGAATCCTATACGTGGAGATAAAAATATCGATCTGATGGACGAACAGATTACGTTCATGAACTATGCGATCTGGGCAGATGAGATCAATGATGCCTGGGCCAGGAACCTGCGCTCCCGCTACTACGGGGAGATCAGCTACATAGACGCCTGCATCGGCAGGATTCTGGACGCGGTCGAGGGCAGGCCGGATGCGGACCGGACGCTGATCTGTTTCTTTTCGGATCACGGGGATCAGCTGGGAGATCACCGTGCCTGGCAGAAGGAGACATTTTTTGAGGCATCCACGAAGATCCCGTTTCTGCTGAGTATGCCGGGGGTTCTGCCGCAGGGGGCCGTGGATGACAGCCTGATTAATCTGGCAGATCTGTATCCGATCGCTCTTAGGGCGGCTGGCTTCATGGAAATGCAGAGCCAAGCAGGGTTGGAGAAGCTGCAGATGGAAGAGCTGATGAAAAGGAAAGACGGTGTCGACATCCTGGGCGGAGTGAAAAGAAAAGCCGTCGTCGGAGTCTACGGGCGGCCCGGAACAGAGCGCTTCAAAGTCATGATCCGGGAAGGGCGGTATAAGTACATTTTCCTGTCTAACGGCGGGCTGGAACAGCTCTTCGATCTCCAGGAAGACCCGGAAGAATATGAAAATCTGATTTCCATACGGACCCGGGATGCGGATGGGTTCCGGACAAAATTAAAAGAGATCTGCAGCCGTGCGGGCCTCAGACAGTCCATGGAAAACGGGGAAATGAAAATCTTTCCTTTGACATACCGTCCACTGATGCGGATTCATCAGTTTGAATTCTCCAAAAACATCAAAGATTTCCAGGTGTCTAAAGACAATTATTTTTGTTCCATGTAAGGGAGATGTCCATTAACACCAAACTATATTCCAGATATCTTTATTCCAGATAAAGAAGAAATTTCAAAGATAAATAACAAAGGGAGGGAATTGACTTGTATAATCTGGTGATCATTACACCCGACCAGATGCGCCGGGATTATCTGGGCTGCTATGGCCACGAAAGCATCCAAACCAAACATATCGACGCGCTTTCCGAACAGGGGGTGACCCTGGACAACTGCTACTGTGCCGCTCCACTGTGCGCGCCCAGCCGGATCAGCTTCGCCACCAGCACCTATTTTTCCGAACACAATCACCGGAACTACTGGTCCTCCATCAGCTCTGAGGTACCGAACCTGGTCAGTGAGCTCAAAGACCGGGGCTACCGGACCGGCATGTATGGAAAGAACCATCTGTTCCTCTATTCCGAACTGGAAAAACTCTGGGATGGACTGGATGAGATCTGCCTGGGAAACTACGACGGGCATGAAAAGTATGAGCATTCCTTTTCCTCTTTTACCTTAGAGGAGGACCATCCCTATAATATCACGGGCCGGCTGACGGACGAGGCCATCGGTTTTATGCGGGAAAATAAAGACCAGCCGTTTTTTACCTGGATCAATTACCAGGACCCGCATCCGGCGTTCACCTGTCCCCCTCCATACGACACCATGTTTGACCCCGGCCAGGTGGAAGTGGGGAAGGAATACCAGGATTATGATAAGGACGCAGAGCCGGTGCGCAATGAAGTCTGGCGGAAACACTCGGAGATGGATCTGTGCTCACCCAAAGAGATGCGGCAGGCCATCGCCCATTACATGGGACAGGTCCGCTATGTGGATGACAGCGTGGGCCGGGTGATGGATTATCTGAACGAGAGCGGGCTTCTTCAGAATACGGTGGTTCTGTTCTTCTCCGACCATGGAGAATTGCTGGGGAACCGGGGTATGACCCATAAGATTCCGGTATTCTATGACTGCCTCACCAGAATTCCGGCGATCCTGTACCATCCGGAGAAATACCACGGTATCCGGTTTCGCGGGCTGGTGGAGGAAGTAGACCTTACCCCTACGCTGCTCGATCTGCTGGGTGTGGACGTGCCGCCTACCATGGTGGGCAAATCGATCTGCACGGCTCTGGACGCCGGGATCTATGATGAATTCAGGGACAGCGTGCTGTGTGAAGCGGGAGGAGGCGCTCCCACCTGTAAGGAAGCGATCCCCGGACTTAAGCTTTTGGCGCCCCATGTACCCACCTCCTTCGGACCCGGAGCCATGCTGCGGGAGGGAAACCTGAAACTGACGATTTACTATGACGACCAGTGCGAGCTGTATGACCTGTCATCGGACCCAAAGGAACTGAATAATCTGTACGGCAATGCGGCGTATGCCGCGGTCCAACAGGAAATGACGCTGAAGCTGCTGAAGCGGCTGCTTGGTGTCAAAGTGCGGGATATCAAAAGCCTGGAGTGGAATTATCCGAAATATCCGCAGGATGTCCGCTTTGAACCACTGGAGATGAAGGAGGTCATTCGGGATATTCGAATGGAAGTACAATGATTATGCTGTTTCTGGCCGTGAGCTTCGCGGCCTCCATAATCGGCTCGATCTGCGGAATCGGCGGCGGTGTGCTGATGAAACCGCTGCTGGACTCCTTCCAGGTCATGAGTGTGGCGTCGATCAGTTTTCTGTCCGGATGTACGGTGCTGACCATGTCTGTCATTTCTGTGCTGAAAAATAAAAGGAGCGGACAGATCCGGATGGATTACCGGATCTCAACGCCGCTGGCCATCGGTGCCGCAGCCGGAGGCGTCTGCGGAAAATACATGTTTCAATGGATCAGCCGGCAGGCAGCTGAGAATGTCGTGGGCTGTGTGCAGGCGGCCTGCCTGATGTTTGTTACGGCGGCCGCACTTGTGTACACAGTTAACAGGAAGAAAATCCGGACGTTACATATGACGAATGCCGCTCTGTGCGTGACGGTCGGGCTGCTTCTGGGGATTATGTCGTCTTTTCTGGGGATAGGCGGAGGACCGATTAATCTGGTGGTTCTATCCTATTTTTTCTCCATGGAGACCAAAACCGCGGCGGCCAACTCCTTGTATATCATCATGTTTTCCCAGGCGGCCAGCCTGATGAACACCCTTTGTACCGGTACGGTTCCGGAATTTGCGATAGGGTCGCTGGGAGTGATGGTTCTGGGCGGGGTCCTGGGGGGAATGCTGGGAAGCCGGATCAATAAGACGATC
This sequence comes from Diplocloster hominis, assembly GCF_032380655.1. NCBI lineage: Bacteria > Bacillati > Bacillota > Clostridia > Lachnospirales > Lachnospiraceae > Diplocloster > Diplocloster hominis. The sequence goes on from NZ_JAWDIY010000052.1 coordinate 20,436, forward strand.
CGGGACCGGACGGTTGAAAAGCTGTTTATCATGATTATGCTTGTGATCATTGGGATTAATATCTATAATATCATACAATTCCTATGACAGCAGTTTTACTGCAACCTCAATGACAGAAGCCATTCTTCCCATGCCGAGCCCAATGTCTCAACCGCCCACAGCACTGAGGGCATCCTCGTTAAAATACTTCAGACTGGCCAGGGCTTTGGGGACCTCCCTGACTTCGTCGAAGATCAGCAGGGTGTGGGCGGGTTGTTGTTGCCGAAATTGACATAAATCATCTCTTTCTATTTTATTTCCGCTGTTTCTATAATGAACTTTACACTGCCGTCCATATCATCCCGGATTCCGGAGAAGGACTTATAAGCCTTACTCTCCTGGCTGATTTCATCCACCCGGTCCAGCAGTCCCTGGATATCATCATCAAAAGTGGATTTTAACTTCTGGATTCCGGTCTCGTCAAATTCCTTCATGCCGCTGTTCAAATCCTTCGCTCCGTCGGCCAGAGTTCCGATGCCGTCGGTCAGCGCGTTCGTTCCCTTGCGCAGGGTGTTTCCACCGTCCTTTAACTGATCGGATGCAGCAGACAAGCTGTTGGCTCCGTCCCGCAGCTCGCCGCTTTTACCGGAGAGGGTACTGGCGCCGTTCTTTAATTCGCCGCTCTTACCGGTCAGCGCGGACGCGCCGTTTTTCAGATCGGCACTCTTATCAGTCAGCTCCTTGACACCGCTTTTTATGTCCGGTGAGCTTTGAAGCAGGGCGTCGGCACCCTGTGTCAATTTGTCATTGTTCTCAGATAACTGATCCATTCCGTCTTTGATCTGACCTACCGCCCCGGGGAGCTGCTGCAGGCTGGGAAGCTGTGACAGCAGCGGTTTCACAGTATCCATTCCGGACTTCATCGAATCCAGATGATCGGCCAGCCCATCGAGAGAATCTCCGGCGGCGGTAACTTCGCCTTTCAGGGGGGAGGCGGGGTCTGACTGGAATACGGCGTTCAGAGTCCCGGTTACTGTCTGCGCGATACCGGAGTTGATGGAGGCTGCCAACGCATCCCTCTGCTCCTGAGGCATAGCACCGGTGGGATCGATGGAATTAAGGATCGCCGGTGTCAGGTTGGCGCTTAAGCTCTGGGACAGGGCGCTATCCAGTGCCTGCTGCAATTGAGCATTATACTGGTCGATCCCCGCGTTGATCGAGCCGGACATTCCCCGAAGCTGGTTCAGTGTGTTAGCATCCAGACCGCCGGCCAATGTGACCAGCGTGTTCAGCGTATTTAAGTCCTCCTTTGAGATGTTCAATCCGGATAACGCCTGATTCAGCTGATCGATGCCTTCCGCCACAGATTTGCTGCCCTCGACATACTGCTTTACTCCGGAACTTAGATTAGAAGCGCCGTCCACATACTGTGTAACTCCACCGGCCAGCCGGGTGGCTCCGTCCACATACCGGGACGCGCCGGAGGCCAGGGTGTCAGCGCCGTCCACATATTGATTCACGCCATTGGCCAGAGTATCAGCCCCGTCCGTGTATTGGTTCACGCCGTCTTTGAGGGTGCCGGTACCATCCTGGAGCTGATTCAGTCCATCATTCAGCGTGTTCACACCGTCCTTGAATTCTCCGGTCTTAGATTGAAGCTTATCGACGCCTTCTTTCAGATCACCGGTTCCGTCCACCAGCTCTTTTGACGCATCCGACAGATCAATTAACGCATCCTTCAGATCATCCATCCCCTCAAAATCATTCAGGTCCATGTCATTTAACAGGCCGCAGGTGGCGATCGTCATAGCAGGCCCCATCTGAAAATCGGTAACATCGGCTGTCAGAGTAAACGAGGCGGGGAACTCAAGATCCTCGCTGTCGATATCCAGCCGGTCCTGCAGTCCCGGGAAAGCAAGGCCTACGGCAATATCTGTTTTGGCATCGGAGATGATCTTCCCGTTATCCAAAGACACATTCTGAAAATGTTCCACCGGCAGCATCATGGCGGTAATCATAGTAAATGGAAGGTCCGTGGCGGTATAGGATACGGTCATGGAAAGGGTTCCGCTCTTCCCGGCCAGATCTGTGGGGGATATGGGGCTGCCGTCCAGCTCATAGTTGATGTCCATAGATACCGGCAGCGCTTTGTCGGTGGTTCCCTGATAATAAATATCGGCGCCTGCCGTTTTCCAGGTCAGCTGGTTCCCCTCCTGGGTAAAAGTCTCGTCACCTTTTACATTTACAATATCCTTCAAATCGGACACATCGCTAAGTGACGCTTCCCTGCCCGCATTCTTCAGCCAGTCGGAGACGATCACCTTCGTTACATTCCCGGACGCGTCCGCTGTCACATAGACGGTCTCTTCCTTTGCCGGCTCTGTGCTGTTTGAGGCGGCGGGAGTATTCGTCCCCACCTCTTCTATGGCATCCACCAGTTTTTCCTTGTCATCCGGGTCTGATTCGGCGGCGGTGAGATACCGGGAGCCGGGCCACATGGCTGAACCGACTGTTAAGACACCGGTGAGCAGCACAGCGGCACCGGCAGCAGCATATTTTTTCATATTCTTCATGTCATTTTCCTCCTTCATTCTCCGGCTCTTTTGCCAGGAAGCCGATCGATGTTTTACAGATTACTTTATCAAATATAAGGAACATGGACGGCAGTACACAGATTACGATAATCATACTGATAATGGCGCCCCTGGATAACAGTGTACAGATGGAACTGATCATATCGATCTTTGAGTAAAGCCCCACGCCGAAGGTGGCGGCAAAGAAGCTGAACCCGCTGATCATGATGGACTTCATCGATGTCTTATGGGCTATGCTGATGGCGTCCTTTTTACTCTTGCCCCGCCCCCGTTCCCTCTGGTAGCGGCTGGTCATCAGAATCGCGTAATCCACGGTGGCGCCCAGCTGAATGGTTCCGATTACCACGCTGGCCACAAAGGGAAGCGTGGTGCCCATGTAATAAGGGATCGCCATATTCATACAGATGGCGAATTCAATCACGGCCACCAGGATCACCGGCAGGGAGATCGATTTGAACACGATCATGATAATCAGGAAAATGGCAGCGATAGAAGCGATGTTGACATTGCGGAAATCCACGGAAGTGACATCCTCCAGATCCTTGGTCAGAGGCGCTTCCCCTACTACCATGGATTCCGGGCTGAACGATTTCACGATCTTCTCGATTTCTGTAATCTGCGCATTCACTTCCCCGGTAGCGGTCTTGTAATCCGAGCAGACGAAGATGATCTCATAATTATCACTCATGATCTTGCCTTTTAAGTCGGAAGGAATCATTTCATCCGGAAGCCCCGGGCCTACCAGAGAATTCATTCCCAGTGTATACTTCACGCCCTTTACCTGGTCGATCTGGCTGACCATATCATCTTTTTCCTTATTGGTCAGGCCATTTTTCAGCAGGACCATATGGATAGTATTCATGTTGAAATCCTCTTCCAGCTTGGCGTTGGCCACATTGCTGGGCAGTGTCTGCGGAAGGGATTTGTCGATATTATAATAAACGCCCACGTGATTATTGCCCCATAGAGAGGGCAGCAGCAGTACCAGGAAAAACAGGACAAAAGCCGCGTAGTGCCTGGTAATGAAACCGGAGATCTTATCCAGATTCGGGATCAGCGGTTTGTGATGCGTCTTTTCCAGCAGCTTATCAAACAGAAGAATCAGGCACGGAAGCAATGTCACACAGCAAAGGACTCCGATCACCACACCCTTCATCATGACCACGCCGATATCCCGGCCCAGGGTAAAGCTCATAAAACAAAGGGCGGCGAAACCGGCGATGGTGGTAACGGAACTTCCGGTGATGGATTTAAATGTATTGGATATGGCATGAGCCATGGCCCTGTCTTTCTCGCCGGGGAATCGTAACTTATTATCCTCATAGCTGTTCAGCAGGAAAATGGAATAATCCATAGTTACCCCCAGCTGCAGTACAGCAGTCAGTGCCTGTGTAATATAGGAAATTTCTCCAATCACCACATTGCTGCCCAGATTATAAAGAATCGCCACCCCGATACTGAACAGGAAAATAAGGGGGATCAGGAAAGATTCCATGGTCAGCGTCAGCACAACCAGACATAGCAGCGCGGCGATCACCACATAGACCGGCATCTCCTGAAGGGACAGGTTCTTGATATCGGTGACTACACCGCTCATACCGCTGATAAAACACTGCTGCCGGCAGATCGTCCGCATCTGGCTGATCGCGGTCATCGTCTCATCCGAAGATGTGGTATTGTCAAATAAAGCGATCATCATGGTGGCATCCCCGTTGTTAAATGCGTTTCGGATATCATCCGGCAGCATTTCCATGGGAACGGTGATATCCATGACATCATCGTACCAGATCACTTCCTTGACGTGCTCCACCGAAGCGATCTGTTCCTTTAATTTCACCACGTCCTTCGGCTGCATATCCTCCACGATCACCATGGAAAAGGCGCCCATACCGAATTCGTCCACCATGATATTCTGGCCCTCCACCGTTTCCAGACTGTCCGGCAGATAACTGAGCAGATCATAGTTCACTCTGGTATGCGCGATGCCGATCACAGACGGAATCAACAGCAGCATATACAGGGCGACGATGATTTTCTTATGTTTTACGATCTTCTTGGCAAGCTTAATCATACTAATCCTCCTCGTAATATTCTAAGCCCTACTCCACGGGATTCCTCAACCCCGCATCTTCGTTAATGTTTACTATATGCAACGCATCCTCATTTGAGACGTTGTTCACATAATAAAATGACTAAACGTCATTTCGAAACCCAAGGTCTGTTATACACCTAAAATGACCAATAGTCAACAATCCATAAAAAACTTAATAAAAATTTAATAATATTGACTTTTGGTCATTTTTGGACTTTAATAATATTCGAAAGGAGTATCATTTCTATGGGGAAACTGGAAGATAATAAAAAGAGAAAAAAGGAAGCCCTGTTCCACACCGCCTTTGATCTGTTCACGACAAAGGGAATCAACAAGACCGCCGTCTCCGACATTGTGGACCGGGCCGGCGTAGCCAAAGGGACCTTTTACCTTTATTTCAAAGACAAATACGACATCCGGAACAAACTAATCACCCACAAAGCCAATGAACTCTTCGGCATGGCCTGCGCATCAGTGGAAAAAGCCGCCCTGAACGACTTCGAGGACAAAGTAATCTACATCGTAGACTTTATTATAGACCAATTAACCCAAAACCCGCCCCTGATGAATTTCATCGCCAAGAACCTGAGCTGGGGCGTATTCAAAACAGCCCTAAGCCAGCCGGCGGACGAAGACGGCAGCATCTTCTGCGACAAATTCATGGAAATGATACAAAAAGATAGCCATCACTACGACCGCCCGGACATCATGCTCTTCACTATTGTAGAGCTCACCAGCGCTACCTGCTTCCCCACGATCCTGGAGGCATCACCGGTTACCATCGGGGAATTCAAACCTTACCTCCACCGTGCGATCCGGGCTATTCTTCATGCAAATTGGGTTCATGATTTGGGGGAGGGGGACTAAGGGGTGGGGATAAGGCTAAGGGCTAAGGCTAAGGGCCGGGAAGCCCTCTGGGGGACAGAAGGGGAGGCTCCTGTTTGGAGGAGGCGGGGCGGGCGCCTGTTCTTTGGCGGGCAAGGGCTTTTCGCTGGCTGCTGCTAAGTGAAATCCAGGCCGCAGATTCAGGAACCGGGCCAATTCACCAGGAACGCATGATGCGTTCCCGGTTCAGTGGCCCTTGCCCGTCGGACGTGAAGTCCGCCGTGCATCCTGAATCTGCGGCCT
>NZ_JAWDIY010000053.1:0-25577 GCF_032380655.1 Diplocloster hominis
GGAGACCAATTCCCCCAGTTCCAGCCACCCATGCCCGCAAACCAACCGCCGCAGGCCTTGACCGCCCGATAAATCCAGATCCCGTACCCCAGCCCGCCCTGCTCCGCCTGCAAAAAAATGTTGCTATTTGTCTAAAGGAATGGTATGTTCTATGTAAATTCATTTGTTAGGAGCATAAACGCATGCTAAAAGGAGTCATCTTTGATATGGACGGCGTGATCATCAACAGCGAGCCGGTTCATTATAAAGCGTACTGCCAGGTATTGGAGGAGCTGGGCTGTAAAGAAGAATATACCTATGAAGCCTACCAAAAGACGGTGGGCTCCACCCAGTACCGGGTAGTGGAAGAAATAATAGACCTGTTCGGGCTCACGCTGAGCGTGGAGGAGATCCAGGCCAGAGGGCTGAAAAAGCAGAGTGAGATTTTTCAGGCGGAAGGTTATCCGCCGGTACCGGGCGTGGTGGAGCTGATCCGGAATCTGCACAATGCAGGATTAAAGCTGGCTGTGGCTTCCTCCTCCGTGGAAGATCTGATTGAAGAATCGGTCCGGGGGATCGGGGTAACGGAATATTTTGACCGGATGGTCAGCGCGGATACGCTGGATAAGCCGAAGCCGGCTCCGGATGTGTTCTTGTACGCGGCACGGGAGTTGGGACTTTCTCCTGATGAGTGTATTATAATAGAAGATTCTCAGAACGGGGTGTTGGCGGCGAAGGCGGCCGGGATTCCCTGTGTCGGCTATATCAACCCGGATTCCGGGAATCAGGATCTAAGCGCGGCGGATATCCTGGTGGAAGGATTCGAGGAGGTCGATGAGGAATTTATGGTCAGAGTGTGGAAGCGGGCACACGGAGAACCCTGAACGATCGCGGTGACGAAACGTCTGCTGATCCGGGAGATTACGCTGGATGATGTGGATGCGCTTTACAGGATTTACAGTGATGAGCGGGTGACCAGATATATTCCCGGACTTCAGAAAGATCCGCAGGAAGAGCGGAGGATGACGAAGGCATATATAGAGAGCGCTTATGCTTTTTATGGCTTTGGACTGTGGGCAGTGTTTGAACGCTCCACCGGCAGGCTGATCGGCCGGGTGGGATTAACACCACGGCAGATGGAAGACTGCTGTGTGCTGGAATTAGGCTATGTGATAGATGCCGGGCATTGGAGGCAGGGATATGCTGCAGAAGCCTGTGAGGCAGCTATCCGGTATGCGCAGGAAGAACTGGACTGCGAAGAGCTGAGCGCATTTATAAGGGTGGAGAATACCGCTTCCATCGCTCTGGCGGAAAAATTGGGATTTCATTATTTTGACCGCTGGCAGCAGGATGGATTCCAATTCGTATGGTATATAAAAGAATTGTGTGATACACTTAATAACATGGAATAAAGGAGGATATACTTATGAGATATCGCTTATCAAGTATTTTGTGGGGTGTTGCGTTTATCATCGCAGGCCTCGGGTTTGCGGGAAATGTTCTGGGATTGTGGAGTTTCAGTCTGTTTTTTGACGGCTGGTGGACCTTATTTATCATTGTACCCTGCGTGATCAGCATGATTCAGAACCGGCCGAATATCGGAAATATTATCGGGCTGTGTATCGGTATCCTGCTGCTGCTGTCGTCGCAGAATGTATTGCCCAGCCGGGTGATGTGGGGCATGGTGTTCCCGGTGATTTTGGTGGTAATTGGTATTAATTTTCTGGTACGCAGTAATCGAAATCAATATCGTGGCAATACTTATCAGGGAAATACCTATCAGGATGAAAGTTATCAGGGAGGCTACCGGGGAGGCCCGAAGAGCAGTAAGAGTCAGTCAGGGAGTTATGGGGACGCACAGCAGGAGCAGCAGGCCGGTCAGGGCAGCTCGTCCGGCCAGAGCGGATATACCGGCCAAAGTGATTACAGCGGTCAGCACACATATACCGGGCAGGACACGGGAAAAAGCGGCAGCTATCAGCCTCATATGGAGGCGGGAGTACCTCAGTTTTCAACCATATTTAACGGAAGAAAAATCAGCTATAATAATGAAGTGTTTCAGGGCGCTGTTCTTCATACCGTGTTCGGCGGCATGGATCTGGATATCCGGAATGCGATCATCGATCAGGATGTGCTGATCAAAGTAAATTCCATTTTCGGCGGGATCGATATCCTGGCTCCGGATGACGTGTTGGTCATGATAAAAGACCAGTCCTTCTGCGGCGGGGTTTCCAACAAAAAAAGTCCTCCCTACGGAACACCCAGAGCAGTCATCTATATTGACGCCCAATGTGTATTTGGCGGTGTGGATGTAAAATAAGGACAAAAGATTGCATTTTTTGTGGAATCTCATTATAATAAAAAAATAGCAGCGCTCGAAAAAAGATAACCGATTAAAGTGGTGGACATAAATGGGAGAAAAATCTGACTTTCAGATACCGGCGGATAAGCTAAAAGAGATTGAAAGCTGTGTAAAAGCGCCGGCTGAATTTACCAGTCCGGATGTACTGTATGACGAATTGATAGCAAGTGTGAAAAAATATCATCCGTCTACAGATATATCCATTATTGAAAAAGCATATAAGACAGCCAGGGAAGCACATAAAGACCAGGCGAGAAAATCGGGTGAGCCGTATATAACTCACCCTCTTTGCGTTGCGATCATTCTGGCGGACCTGGAACTGGATAAAGAGACTATCGTAGCAGGACTTCTGCATGACGCGGTGGAAGATACGATCATGACGGTGGAAGAGGTAGAGGCTGGTTTCGGCAGTGAGGTCGCCCTCCTGGTGGATGGGGTCACGAAGTTAGGCCAGCTGTCGTACAAGGCGGATAAGGTCGAGGTACAGGCGGAGAATCTGAGAAAAATGTTCCTGGCCATGGCAAAGGATATCCGTGTCATATTGATCAAGCTGGCGGACCGCCTGCATAATATGCGTACGCTCCAATACATGAAGCCGGAGAAACAGAAAGAAAAAGCCAGAGAGACCATGGATATCTACGCGCCCATCGCACAGCGGCTGGGTATTTCCAAGGTGAAGGTGGAACTGGATGATCTGGCTTTAAAATATCTGCAGCCGGATGTCTACTATGATCTGGTGGAGAAGATCGCGCTTCGCAAAAGTACCCGGGAAGAATATGTCCAGAGTATCGTGGACGAGGTGCAGGCCCATATTATCAAGGCCGGTATCCGGGCGGATGTGTCCGGGCGGGTCAAACATTTCTTCAGCATTTATAAGAAAATGGTGAACCAGGATAAGACCCTGGATCAGATATACGATCTGTTTGCAGTGCGGATTATCGTGGACACGGTCAAGGACTGCTATGCGGCGCTGGGTGTCATTCATGAAATGTATAAACCGATCCCCGGCCGGTTCAAGGATTACATCGCCATGCCGAAGCCAAATATGTACCAGTCCCTTCATACGACCCTGATCGGACCGACCGGTCAGCCCTTCGAGATACAGATCCGGACTTATGAGATGCACCGGACGGCGGAATATGGTATTGCCGCCCATTGGAAATATAAAGAGTCCTCCGACGGCAAGAAGAGTGTGGCGGACCAGGAAGAAGAAAAATTAAGCTGGCTGCGGCAGATTCTGGAATGGCAGCGGGATATGTCGGATAACCGGGAGTTCATGAGCCTGTTAAAGAGCGATCTGGATCTGTTCTCCGACAGCGTGTACTGTTTTACTCCGTCGGGAGATGTGCAGAATCTGCCCGCCGGCTCCACACCGATTGATTTCGCTTACAGTATTCACAGCGCGGTGGGAAATAAGATGATCGGCGCCAAGGTAAACGGAAAGCTGGTCAATATCGACTACGAGATCCAGAACGGCGACCGGATCGAGATCCTCACCTCCCAGAATTCCAAAGGACCCAGCCGGGACTGGCTGGCCATCGTCAAGAGCACCCAGGCCAAGAACAAGATCAATCAATGGTTTAAGAACGAATTCAAAGAAGAAAATATCACTCGCGGCAAGGACATGGTGAATCAGTACTGTAAAGTAAAGAGCATCAACCAGAGCGAGATTATGAAACCGGATTTCCAGGAAGTAGTACAGCGTAAATACGGCTTCCGGAATTGGGATTCGGTGCTGGCGGCCATAGGCCACGGCGGCTTAAAGGAAGGGCAGGTAGTCAACCGGCTGCAGGAAGAGCGGCAGAAGACCCTGAAAAAAGAGATTACCGATGAAAAGATCCTGGAGACAGTCTCCGAGGTCAAGGATAACCGGATCAGTATCGCCAAGTCCAAGAGCGGTATCGTGGTCAAGGGAATTCACGATGTGGCCGTGCGATTTTCCAAATGCTGCAGCCCGGTACCAGGAGACGAGATCGTAGGATTCGTCACCAGAGGCCGGGGCGTGTCCATTCACAGGACGGACTGTGTCAATGTGATCAACTTGCCGGACAGTGACCGGGTACGGCTGATCGACGCTGAGTGGCAGCAGCCGGATGAAGCAGCCGGCAACGGCTTGTATCTGGCGGAGCTTAAGATTTTCGGCAGGAACCGCATGGGCCTGCTGGTGGATGTTTCCAAGATATTTACAGAGAAACAGATCGACATGACTTCGATCAATGTAAGGACCAGCAAACAGGGAACGGCTACGATCAATGTCACATTTAATATAACCGGGCGGGAGCAGCTGAATCTGGTGATCGACAAGCTGCGCCAGGTAGAGGGAATCATGGATATTGAACGGACGACCGGCTGATCCGGTTCCCATGTGAAAGGAAAGAGGAGTAATGGCAATGGGAGCATTGGAAATGAAAACATATACGGTGGGAATGCTTTCTACCAACTGCTATTTTCTGATCCATAAGGATACCAGGCAGATGGTGATCGTGGACCCGGGAGCGGACGCACAGCGTCTGAAAGTCAAAATCGAGGAGCAAAAACTGAAACCGCAGGCCATCCTTCTGACCCATGCCCATGGGGATCACATCATGGGTGTGGAATTTTTAAAGGAAGCCTATCAGATTCCGGTCTATATACATGAGGTTGACAGTGAGGCACTTATGCATGCGGACAGGAATTTGTCTCTTATGTTCGGCAGTGAGACATCGATAAAAGCGGATGTCTGCCTGAAGGATCAACAGGAGTTACAGTTAGCGGGTTTTGAGATCCGGGTCCTGTTCACACCGGGGCATACCGCCGGAGGCTGCTGTTATTATCTGCCGCAGGAAGAGGTGCTGATGTCGGGAGACACGCTGTTCTGTGACAGCATCGGGCGGACGGATTTCCCGGGGGGAAGCATGTCGGAACTGCTTCATTCTGTGCGGGATAAGCTGATGACTCTTCCGGATGGGACGGATGTCTATCCGGGACATGGAGAGCCGACTACGATCGGACGGGAGAGAGAATATAATGCCTGGATCCGGTAAGCGGAAGGCGCCCCGGGAGGAGAAAGGGGCCCCGGGAGGAGAGGAAAGCGGCGGTGCCTTGGGGGGATGGGCCGCACATCTCGTGGGACCAAATCGCTTCGGCCGGACCTAAGAACGGATAACTCCGATGAAGGGAGAACCTCTTATTGGCAGAGCCCGGGACAAACTCGCCAAAATACGGCTCGGACAGTGTCCCGGGCTCTGCGAGGTTCTCCCTCCATCTGCGTAACCCGTTCTAAGGTCCGGCCTCAAGCGATTTGGTCCCACGAGATGTGCGCCCCATCCCCCCCAAGGCACCGCCGCTTTCCTCTCCTCCCTGCATTATTGAGGGCCGGGGTGGTTTGCGGCTTGTTTTGAGATTCATTGTTGGGTGTTTATGGGATTTTCAGGTGAGGGATTCGGATATAATCTAAGGGGGATTTGTCAGGGCGTTTTGCTCTGTGTACAGATTTCCTTCTCTGGGTATTTAATATGATTAGCGGGGATTTCCTGGAATCTTTAGGTAGAGGCCATATCGTTTGAAATGAGTTTCATGGTAGTGGTCGGGGGGAGAAATCGCTATTTACGGAAAAGTGGTTAAGGAGCGATTTTTAAAAGTCGTATTCTGTGAAATTACCGAGCGTGGATTGAAACAATATCGGTTTATTGGGATTAAGGAAAATATAGAGGTATGGTGTTATAGGGATGATTACAATTCAATTTGGTAACCGGGAGTTTTTGAATGAAATATTTCCGCTGGTGAAGTCGTTTTTTCCGGGGGAAGAAGTTGTGGTGACGGATGAAGTTGTGGATGAAGTTGTGGACGAGGCTGTGGAGGAGGTTAGGGTGCGGATTTCGCTCCTGTATTTGGTGGGGGCTATTGTGATTCGGCTGAATGGGGAAGAGGGCGTCTGTAAAGAGGTAACGGTTCCGAGGAACAGTGCGGACCGGATGGAGACTAAGAATGAATGCAAGCGGACGGTGTACCGGCTTCTTGCGGAATATACGCAAAGGCAGCTGCCCTGGGGGAGTCTGACCGGGATACGGCCGACGAAGATCGCGCTTTCGATGCTGATGGATGGGCACAGGAATGTGGAGATCGCTGCGAGGATGCGGGAGGAGTATCTGGTTAGTAAGGAAAAGACCGCTTTGGCTGTGGCGATCGCGAATCGGGAGCTTCATATTCTGAAGGATATTGACTATGTGGAAGGATACAGTATGTATGTGGGGATTCCTTTTTGTCCCAGTACTTGTCTGTACTGTTCTTTTACGTCATATCCGATTTCCGGGTGGGAGAATCGGATCGAGGAGTATTTGCAGGCGCTGTTTCGGGAGATTAACGGGGTTTCTGAAATGTGCGGGCATAAGAAGCTGAATTCGGTCTATATGGGGGGCGGTACGCCCACGACTCTGACGCCGGATCAGATGGACCGGCTGCTTACCAGACTGGAGGAGAGGTTTTCTTATGAGCATCTGCTGGAGTTTACGGTGGAAGCGGGGAGGCCTGACAGTATTAGCAGGGAGAAGCTTCGGGTGCTCAGAAGCCATGGGATCAGCAGGATTTCTGTCAATCCGCAGACCATGAATCAGAAGACACTGGATGTGATCGGACGAAGACATACGGTGGAGCAGACGGTTGAGGCTTTTTATATGGCCAGGGAGCTGGGGTTTGATAACATTAATATGGATATTATTATGGGACTGCCCGGGGAAGGGGCAGAGGAAGTTGCCCATACGCTTGAAGTGCTTAAGGAACTGGACCCGGATAATATTACGGTACACTCGCTGGCGATTAAGAGGGCGGCCAGACTGAATATGTTCCGGGAGGAGTACCGGGATCTGAAGATCGAGAATACGGAGGAGATCATGAATCTGGCTGCAGACACCGCCAGGGATATGGGGATGGAGCCGTATTATCTGTACCGCCAGAAGAATATGGCGGGTAATTTTGAAAATGTAGGGTACGCAAAGGTTGACAAAGCCGGAATTTACAATATACTTATGATGGAAGAGATGCAGACGATTATGGCTCTGGGAGCGGGAAGCGTCAGTAAACTGGTTGTTCCCTCACAGAACCGGATCGAACGCTGCGGGAATGTGAAGGATGTGCCCACGTATATCGGCAGGATTGAGGAGATGCTTGAGCGTAAGCGGAATCTTCTGGCCGATGGAGTATAGGGATGGGATCATATGGAGACGAGTCTGGAAAAAAAGAATTTCTTACAACAAGATGTGTCTGATGGGATCAGCCACGCGATCTGCGTCAGCTGTCTGGCGGGGAGACTGGCTGCCAAGCTTCAGGAAGATCCGGCGGTGTGCTATGATCTGGCTGTGGCCGGAACCATACATGACATCGGGAAAATAAAGCTGTCGTCTTATCTGTATGGCAGAGATGAGGAAGCGCTGGATGTAGAGCAGATGAAATACATCCATCAGCACACGGAACTGGGGTATGAGATCGCCAGGGAACATGGCTATCCGGAACATATCCAGCAGTGGATTCTGCATCATCATGAAAATTACGACGGTTCGGGATATCCCTTTCATTTAAAAGGGGAGGAGATTCCCTACGGCGCCAGGATCTTAAGAATCTGCGACGTGTTCGCGGCACTGACGGCGGACCGCCCTTACCGCAGGGCATTCGATCTGGAGACGGCGATGGAACTGATGATTGAAGAAATAAAGAATTTCGATATGCGGATATTTCTGGCTTTTCAGCGGATGGTCCATGAGGATGACATCAGCGTGCTTCTTAACCAGAAGGATCTGCAGGTGGAAATACAGGAGGGAAAAATATGATAACACAGGCGCCAAGAGGAGTACAGGACTGGTACGGCGAGAATATGCACCGCCGCGCGGTCGTAGAGAAGATTGCCAGGGATCTGGCCAGAACCTATAATATCACGGAAATTATAACCCCCGTTTTCGAGCATACGGTGCTATTTCAGCGGGGCGTGGGTGAGACCACCGATGTGGTTCAAAAGGAAATGTATACGTTCGAGGACAAGGGCGGGAGAAGTATTACCCTGAAGCCGGAAGGTACCGCCGGGGTTATGCGTGCATACCTGGAGCATAATCTGTATGCCAATCCCCAGCCTGTGAAGTTCTATTATGTAACTCCGGCATTCCGCTATGAGAAACCCCAGAGCGGGCGGCTGCGTCAGCATCATCAGTTCGGTGTGGAGTTCGTGGGCGCGAGAAGTCCGCTGGCGGAGGTGGAGGTAATCAGCCTGGTGGCTGCTCTAATTAAAAAATTGGGGCTGAAAGATGCGAAACTTCATATCAACAGCATTGGCTGTAAAGATTGCCGCAAGACTTACAACGAAGCGCTGCTTAAGTACCTGTCCGAGCATGAAAGCGAGCTGTGTGAGACATGCCGGGACCGGATGAAGACGAACCCGCTGCGGGTCATCGACTGTAAGGTGGACAGCTGTAAGAAGATTGTCAAAGATGCCCCCAGGACCATTGACTATCTGGATGAGGACTGCCGGAACCATTTTGAGGAACTGCAGGCGCTGCTGACAGAGCTTGCTATTCCCTATGAGATCGACACAGGAATCGTCCGCGGTCTGGACTATTATACGAAGACCGTATTTGAATTTGTGAATTCCGAGGGCTTTACCCTGTGCGGAGGCGGCCGGTATGACGGCTTGATCCATGAGATCGATGAGAAGCAGGATATCCCCTCTGTGGGATTCGGGATGGGGATCGAGCGTATTTTATATTTTCTGGACAAAGAGGGCGTGGATCTGCCCCCCATGGATGCACCGGAGTTATATGTGGGGATTCTAGGAAAAGAGGCGAAAGCCCGGGCGTATCGTCTGGTCAATGAGATAAGGTCCCACGGAATTATCGTGGAAACCGACTATCTGGACCGCAGCGTGAAAGCGCAGATGAAATATGCCAACAAAATTGGCGCGAAGAAAACCGTGATCATCGGCAGCGATGAGCTGGCCAACAACAGAGCCAGTGTAAAGGACATGCAGTCCGGTGAGTTAACAGAGGTGGCTTTGGATGAGATCCCGGGGCTGTTTGCCTGAAAAGCGGGGTTCATGATAAATATATAAATCAATTCGGTAAGTCAGGAAGGAATAAAAGAGATATGGCAGAGGCAATGAAGGGGTTGCACAGGACCCACAGATGTACAGAAGTGAGCAGTCAGAATATTGGTGAAACCGTAACCGTCATGGGATGGGTACAGAAAAGGCGGAATCTGGGAAGCATGATTTTTGTGGATCTAAGAGACCGTTCCGGTTTGCTGCAGGTAGTATTCGAGACGAAGGATATCGGCGGGGAAGGCTTCGCCAAAGCGGAGAAATTAAGAAATGAATTCGTGATCGCCGCGGTCGGCCGGATCGAGAAGAGGGCAGGGGCAGTCAATGAGAATCTGGCAACAGGAGAGATCGAGCTGCGGGCGACGGAACTTCGGATCTTATCCGAATCGGAGACGCCTCCGTTCCCCATCGAGGAGGATTCCCAGACCAAAGATGAGCTGCGCTTAAAATACCGCTATCTGGATCTGCGCCGCCCGGATCTTCAGAGAAACCTGATTCTCAGAAGTAAAGTGGCCACTCTGGTCAGAAATTTTCTGGCGGAAGAGGGCTTCCTTGAGATAGAGACTCCCATCCTGGGAAAAAGCACGCCGGAGGGAGCCAGAGATTACCTGGTGCCCAGCCGTGTGCACCCCGGAAAATTCTACGGGCTGCCCCAGTCCCCTCAGCTGTTCAAACAGCTGCTGATGTGTTCCGGGTATGACCGGTATTTCCAGATCGCCAAATGCTTCCGGGATGAAGACCTGCGTGCTGACCGGCAGCCGGAATTCACCCAGATCGATATGGAATTATCCTTTGTGGACGTGGACGATGTGATCGATGTCAACGAGCGGCTCCTGGCCCGTGTGTTCAAAGAAGCGATCGGAGTGGAGGTCCCCCTTCCGATCCCGAGAATGACATGGCAGGAAGCCATGGACCGTTTCGGTTCCGACAAGCCCGACACCCGTTTCGGTATGGAGCTGGTCGACGTATCTGAGGTGGTCAAAGGCTGCGGCTTCGGTGTCTTTACCGGTGCGCTGGACAACGGCGGCAGTGTACGCGGTATCAATGCCGAGGGGCAGGGCGCTATGCCCAGAAAGAAAATCGATGCTTTAGTAAACCTTGCAAAAGATTTCGGCGCGAAGGGCCTGGCTTATCTGGCGGTCAACGAGGACGGAACCTATAAATCCTCTTTTGCCAAATTCATGACCGAAGAGGAGCTTAGCGCCCTGGTGGATGCTATGGGGGGCAAACCCGGGGATCTGCTGTTATTCGCTGCTGATCAGAACAAAGTGGTCTGCGACGTGCTGGGCAGCCTGCGGCTGGAGCTTGCGAAAAACCTTGGCCTGTTAAACAAAGACCAGTTCAACTTCCTCTGGGTGACGGAATTCCCTCTGTTAGAGTGGTCCGAGGAGCAGAACCGCTTCGTGGCCATGCACCATCCGTTCACCATGCCGATGGAGGAAGACCTGGAGCTTCTGGACACCGATCCCGGCAAGGTGCGTGCCAAAGCCTACGATATCGTGCTCAACGGCACCGAGTTGGGCGGCGGCAGTGTCCGAATCTTCCAGAACCATGTGCAGGAGAAGATGTTCGAGATATTGGGCTTCACTATGGAGGATGCTTACGAGCGTTTTGGTTTCCTGTTGAACGCTTTCAAATACGGTGTTCCCCCTCATGCAGGCCTGGCCTATGGTTTTGACCGTATGCTGATGCTGATGGCAGGTGAGGACAGCATCCGGGAAGTTATCGCCTTCCCGAAAGTAAAAGACGCTTCCTGTCTGATGACCGAGGCACCCAATGTAGTAGATGAAAAACAGCTGGATGAGCTTGGGATAGCCGTCCAACCCGAAGAATAACAAACAAAAGGAACAAAAGGGGACATGTCCATTTCGGTTTGGGACATGTCCATTTCGGTTTCTAAATCAAAAATATAAAATGGACATGTCCCAAATCGTTTTGGACATGTCCCAAATTGACTAATTAACAAACTTTAGTGGTATTACCGCATAATAAGATAAAGCACAAGAGCCAGCTGTAGGAAAAAGATAGCAGGTATCCCTATGGTGAAGGACTTGTGCTTTGTTTTGTGATGGAATACACTCATACCGATTCTGGCACCGATACTGCCTCCCAATATAGCGGACAGAAACAGCATTTTCTCCGGGATACGCCATCTGTGGCGGACGGCTTTGGATTTATCGATCCCCATCAGAGCGAATCCGACGAGATTGATCAACAGAAGATAGGCGAGAATCCAGAAACGATAATCAAGTAAATAATTCATAGGGGTCTCCTTTGATAAGTTTCATGCAATTTTTGTATAATCATTCTTTATTTATAACCACAGCTTATCATGAGACCACCCACTTTTCAATGAAAACCTATATTCCATTCTCGTCTGCGGTATGTTATAATCTCTCTAGAGCGAATAAGCATACAGGAGGAAAAGGAATGTATTCTTTAGATGAAGTAAAAGCAGTGGATATGGAAGTGGCGCAGGCTATTACGGACGAAATGGAACGCCAGAACAGCCATATCGAGCTGATCGCATCCGAGAACTGGGTAAGCAAAGCTGTGATGGCAGCCATGGGCAGTCCGATGACGAATAAATATGCGGAAGGGTATCCCGCCAAGCGTTATTATGGCGGATGCGAATGTGTGGATGTGGTGGAGAATCTGGCCATCGACCGCGCGAAGGAACTGTTCGGCTGTGATTATGCCAATGTACAGCCCCATTCCGGTGCTCAGGCGAATATGGCGGTGTTCTTTGCCATGCTGGAGCCCGGTGATACCTTCATGGGTATGAATCTGGACCACGGCGGCCATCTGACCCATGGAAGTCCTGTGAACATGTCCGGAAAATATTTCCACGTAGTGCCTTATGGGGTGAACGATGAGGGATTCATCGATTATGACGAGGTGCGCAGGATCGCGCTGGAAGCAAAACCGAAGTTGATCGTGGCAGGAGCCAGCGCCTATGCGAGAACGATTGATTTCAAAAAGTTCCGCGAGATCTGCGATGAAGTCGGAGCTTATCTGATGGTAGATATGGCCCACATCGCCGGACTTGTAGCGGCGGGGCTTCATCCAAGCCCTATTCCCTACGCAGATGTGGTTACCACTACGACCCATAAGACGTTAAGAGGTCCCAGAGGCGGCATGATTCTGGCCAACGAAGAGGCAGCCAAGAAATTCAATTTTAACAAGGCAATTTTCCCTGGTATCCAGGGCGGCCCTCTGATGCATGTGATCGCTGCCAAAGCCGTATGCTTCAAGGAAGCTCTGTCTGATGATTTCAAAGTATATCAGCAGCAGATCGTCAAGAATGCGCAGGCTCTCAGTAAAGCTCTCATGGAGCGCGGTATTAAAATCGTATCCGGAGGAACGGATAATCATATGATGCTGGTAGATCTGACCAATCTGGATCTGACGGGAAAAGAAACTGAAAAATTGCTGGATGAAGCGCATATCACTTGCAATAAGAATACGATTCCCAACGATCCGAAGTCCCCGTTTGTTACCAGCGGTATCCGCCTGGGAACACCGGCCGTCACCAGCCGGGGGTTAAACGAGGAGGATATGGTACAGATCGCAGAGGCTATCTCCATTATGCTGCATGAAAAGGAAGCCGGCAGGGAGAAGGCGATGGAAATTGTGAAGAAGCTGACCGATCAGTATCCGCTGATAGGATAATTCATACAGATACGCAGGTCCTGCTGAAGAGGTGATGACGACATAACTCTTTGGAGGGCCTGTTTTTTATTCGATTCGTCTATCCGGCAGGGAATGAATCGAATAAGATATTTGAAAAAGAAAATGGAGGGATACACCATGAGAGTCATGAACCTTTTTCGCGATAAAGCGAAAGATATGAACGGATGCCAGCCGGTAACGATCGCTTTTTTAGGCGACAGCGTCACACAGGGATGCTTTGAAGTATTTATCAAAAACGACGGGGAAGTGGAAACGGTATATGATGTGAACTGCGCGTACCACAGTTATCTGAAAAAGATTTTGGCAACCCTGTATCCAAATGTTACAGTTAACATAATAAATGCCGGAATATCAGGAAATACAGCGGAACAGGGTTATGCGCGCATAGAGCGTGACGTGCTGAAATTTCATCCCGATCTTGTGGTGGTCTGCTTCGGCCTCAATGACTGCGGCCAGGGGAAGGACTATATCAACGTATATGCGGAGTCTCTCGGGAAAATATTTGAAAGCCTGAAAAACGAAGGAACAGAAATCATTTTTATGACTCCCAATATGATGAATACGGAAGTCAGCTGCCATATAACAGATGAGAGAATCCGGGATATTGCCGTTACAACACTGGAAAACCAGACTGGCGGTCTGTTGGATTCGTATCTTCAAAAGGCCAGAGAAGTATGTGAAAGTTATCAGATACCGGTATGTGACTGCTATAAAGACTGGAAAACACTGGAAAAATATGGAGTGGACATAACCGAAAGGCTCGCCAACGATATAAACCACCCGGACCGGAAAATGAATTGGCTGTTTGCGGTGCGGTTATTTGAAATGATGATTGCAAACTGATAAAATTTGGTGGGAGTTGAACGAGACGGCGGGACTTTGCAGGGAAAAACGGCAAAGGCCCGTCTTTTTCATACAGTTCATCAGGACAATTCCCCTTGTTCCGGCTGGCTTTGTCCCGCAGCAGTATTTTTAGCAGATTTTGTAGAAAAGTAAGAAAATCTTAAGAAAATTATGCCGGGATTTAATATACAAACAACTCTGATATGTTATAATGTTGAAAAAGTGTATTTTGCTATCGAGCCGTTCGGATGGTTGAATTCCACACGGAAGACATGATATAATGGGCAGACAGCAGGCACAAAGGAAAGGGGTGGGAGAATGGCAGAAGAAAAAGAACCTGTGATTCAGGTGAAGAATTTGTATAAAGTCTATTCTGTAGGTGAGAACCGGGTGTTCGCTCTCAACGGGGTAGATTTTACTATATATAAAGGCGAATTCTGTTCGATTGTAGGTACTTCCGGTTCCGGCAAATCCACATTGCTAAATATGCTGGCCGGTCTGGAAAAACCTACGAAAGGCGAAATTATCATAGGTCAGCAGCACATCGAAAAGATGACGGAGAATCAGCTGGTAAAGTTCAGAAGGGAACGGGTCGGATTTATTTTCCAGTCCTTCAATCTGCTGGGAACGATGAATGCCAGGGAAAATGTAGCGCTTCCTTTGACCTTCAGAGGGATGGCGAAGAAGGAGAGGCTGAAGCGGGCGGATCAGATGTTAAAGCTGGTAGGGCTTAACAAGCACCGGACCCATAAGCCGACGCAGATGTCCGGCGGACAGCAGCAGAGGGTCGGTGTGGCCAGAGCCCTGGTGGTGGAACCGGAGATCATCTTTGCCGATGAGCCGACAGGTAATCTGGATTCCCATACATCCGCGGATGTGATGAATCTGATGAGGGAAATCGTGGAAAAGGAAAAGCTGACGCTGGTGATGGTAACCCATGATACACATCTGGCCGGTTTCGCGGACCGGATATTCCATATCAGCGACGGTAAAATACTTAAAATCGAAGACAATCGTAAACACAGGGAGGAAGTAAAAGATGAGCAAGTGTAAGAAACTGATTACCATATTATTATGCGGTATTATGGTCTTTGGGATGAGCCTGACAGCTTTTGCCACTGGGACACAGACGCCGGTACCCACGCAGTCGCCGGAGGTTCCTGCGCCGACACCAACACCGGAGCAGACGCCGAATCCGCCCCAGTCCAACAACATCAACGGTAATGTCATGGTAGGCGGTACCTGGCAGACGCCGGTCGCCAACGCCGGAGGTCTGGTAAATGTAGTTCTTCCGCTGGTGAACATGGCGGAATTATCCGTAACAGATGTAATCGTAACTCCGGTTATCAGCGGTGATCCAGCCGTTTGGCCTTTTGAAATAGAAAAATCCAGCTATACGGAAACCCTGCCGATCCTGCCAGGCGAAGACTGCGGCCTGGGGCCCAACGAGCGCCGCCAGGAGATCACCTGGACCCTGAGGACCCGGAAAGACGCCGTCAACGGTTATCAGCCCGTCACCTTCCAGGTACAGTTCAAGAATCCCGATGAGTCCGCGGGAAGCGCAAGCCTTGTCACCTATGTAAAAGTTACCGGTGGTACCGGTGCAAATTCCACGCAGGGAACAGGTTCCGTGCCCAGAGTGATCATATCCGGCTTTACTACCAACCCGGAAAATGTACGTGCGGGAGAAAGCTTTGATCTGACCCTACATATCCGCAATACCTCCAAGAGCACAGCGGTATCCAACTGTGAATTCGATATCCAGACCACGGAGGAGACCACATCAAGCGGCGGCACCGGCGGTACTACGACCAGTGTCAGCGCGCCCGCGTTTCTTCCCACGTCAGGCTCCAGCACGATCTTCGTGGACAAGATCGCTGCCGACAGCACAAAAGACGTTACCATTAATATGACGCCCCGTGCGGACCTGATGCAGAAGCCTTACGCGATCAGCGTCAATATGAAATATGAGGATGCCAACGCCAAAGAATACACGGCCGACGCCAGCGTATCCATTCCGGTCAAGCAGGAAGCGAAGTTAGACGTCAGTGAGCCGGAAGTGATGCCGGAGTCCGTAGAAGTCGGACAGCAGACTAACATTATGTTCAGTATTTACAATACCGGCAAAACCATTCTCTACAACGTATCCGTAAAATTCCAGGGTGATTCGGTCAACGGCGGTGAGGCATATCTGGGAAATATCAGCCCGGGGGCTACCGGCAATGTGGATACCATGGTAAATGGAATCCAGCCAACCATGGATGAGGGCATTATAAAAGCAGTAATCACCTATGAAGATGATGCCGGCAATGTGGCAACCCTGGAAAAAGATATCACGCTCTACGTGACGGAGCCCATGGCGATGGATCCCGGTATGATGGATCCCGGCATGATGGACCCGGGAATGGAGGAGCAGGGCGGCGGCTTCAATATCTGGTTTGTCCTGGGCCCTGTGATCGCATTGGCAGTAATCGGTGGTATCGTTGCGATTGTAATTATTCGGAAAAAGAAAAAAGAAAGATTAGAAAGGGAAGGTATCGAGGATGAAATTGCTGGACTTGATCAAGATGAGCATCAGTAACCTCTGGAGAAGAAAGCTTCGTACCATCCTAACGATTCTGGGAGTAATTATCGGAACAGCATCCATAGTGGTCATGATTTCCCTGGGTATCGGCCTGAACAAGTCGATGATCGACAGTGTGGAAGAATCCGGAGGACTGACAACGATCAATGTATCCAGCGGCGGCGGAGATATGATGTATTACGGAGGCGGCGGGATGGTGGCAGTGTCTGCCGAGGCCTCGTCTTCCAGCTCCGGCAGCAATGAGCCGGTATATCTGACCGATGAAATGATAGAACAGTTAAAACAGCTGCCTCACGTGAAAGTCTGCTCACCGGTACTCAGCACTTCCGTGCTGGCGAAGCAGGGAGCTTACGAATCCTGGCTGCAGATACAGGGAATGGATCTGGATGCATTGGCTCGAATGAATTATCCGTTGGCAGAAGGGACCATGCCTGAGCCCGGCAGCAGTGAACTGAAGTTTGTATTTGGCAACATGGTCATTCAGGATTTCTATAATCCAAAGTCAAACGATGGAGGATACTGGCAGACGGGAGAGCTTCCGGATGTGGATCTGATCAATCAGCCATTATTCCTGATCTTTGACACGGACGCTTACTATCAGTCACAGGATCCCCAGAGCGGTGTCGCGCCTCCGAAGAAATATATGGGCCAGGGTATCGGCCTTTTGGAAGGCGGTCCTGAGGATTGGAAGCAATATAGTTATTCCACTTATTGTGATATCGAAGTTTTGAAAACGCAGCTGCAGAAGGTATTTAAGGGAAAGGTGATTCCGGGGCAGCCCACAACAGCGTCCGGGAAGCCGAGAAAAGAACTGGTCTATAATTCAGCTTATGTCCAGATCGATGAGATGGACAATGTAATGGATGTACAAAAGCAGATTCAGGCTCTGGGGCTGCAGGCCAGCAGCGAAGTGGAATGGCTGGAGCAGGCACAGAAGCAGTACCGGTCCATTCAGGCAGTCCTTGGCGGCATCGGTGCGGTGTCCCTGTTTGTAGCCGCCATCGGTATTGCCAATACGATGATGATGTCGATCTATGAGCGGACCAAAGAGATCGGTATCATCAAGGTGCTGGGCTGTAATATGAATAATATCCGGACCATGTTCCTGATGGAAGCAGGTTTTATCGGACTGATCGGAGGATTCCTGGGGAATCTGTTAAGCCTGCTGATCTCAAAACTAATCAACTATGTAGTCGTGGCCATGCAGGGCGCAGATATGGCGGGGACCACCTCGTATATTCCGCCGTGGCTGATGCTGGTATCGCTGGTATTCGCGGTTCTGGTGGGTATGCTGGCCGGATTCTTCCCGGCACTTAGGGCAATGAAGCTCAGTCCTTTGGCTGCGATTCGAACAGAGTAATTAATCGAACAAAGTAAATAGGCGTTGGAAAATATCAGCTGCCCCTTTTCCGGGACAAACGAAAATGTTTCCAACGCCTTTTCTGTGTAATGAATTGTCCTGTCTTGTCTCAGGTATTTTTATAGAAGAGGACATCCTCCTCCAGCAGGACCGGATGGGGAACGGCAGATTCCGCTATGGATACGGCGCAGTTTTTCGGGACTCCGGTGCCCCAGAACTCAGAGAGGGGGACTTCCCGGAAATAATAGAGCATTCCCCGGATGATACATCCATGGGCAGCGATGAGGATGGTATCGTCCTGCAAATCATCCCGCGAAAAGAGCTCCTTTAAAAACTCCGTACCCCGGCGGATCACTGAGGACAGTGTTTCACCTCCCGCAGGAGGCATGTAATGAGCGGAATCGCCAAAGAAATTATCAAAATCCGGCGGAACGGTCCGCCCGGGCTCGATACAGCGCATTCCTTCATACAGACCAAAATTAATCTCCGCCAGACGTTCATCGGTTTCAATAGAAATCCCCCGTCCCTGTAAAAGGATCTCCGCCGTTTGAAATGCACGGGAAAGGGGACTTGAGAAGGCTTTGGTAAAGGGAATACCGGCCATTCCATGTGCAGTTTTCTGGGCCAGCTGGATACCTTCCGTGCTCAGGGGAATATCCGTATGCCCCTGGATTCTTCTTACCTTATTCCACTCCGTAATCCCATGTCTCACAATATAAACCTTCATATTTACCTCCAGTGCCGCATTTACTGCGGCTAAATTCAGGGATGCGTAGTACGCGTACCTCCAGTGCCGCATTTACTGCGGCTAAATTCAGGGATGCGCAGTACGCGTACCTCCAACCTTTTAATCAGCCAGGGTTAACCCGGACAGGTCCGGTTCTATAGTCAGTGAATAATTGGTATAATAAACGACGAACCCAGGTTTACTGCCGTTTGGTTTCTTCACGTTCTTTTTCTCCGTATAATCGATTTCCACTTTTCCGGCCTCCCGGCCTTTAGAATAATAGGCCGCAAGCCTGCCTGCCTCCTCGAAAACCCGGTCCGGTAGTTCAGCACCTTCCGATTTTACAATAACATGAGAGCCTGGAATCCCTTTGGCATGGAACCACCAGTCATTCCCGGAAGCGAATTTAAAGGTAAGCTCTTCATTCTGATAATTATTTTTTCCCACATACATATGATAGCCGTCACTGGAAATATAGTGGAACGGCTTAGAAGTAATCTTCACCTTCTTGCCGGTATTTTTTCTCCTGATATATCCGGACTCCACCATCTCTTCCTTGATCTGTACCAGATCTTCTTCGGAAAGCGCGATATCCAGAGCCGCTCCGATACTTTCCAGGTGCAGAATCTGGTCATGGGTCTGCTTTAACAGAGATTCGAGAGCTTCCGACGTCCGTTTTAATTTATTGTATTTATCAAAATACTTTTGCCCGTTCTCCAAAGGGGTAAGCATGGGGTCCAGAGGAATCGTGATCATCTCATTTGTATAATAATTCAGCGCTTCCATAGACTTAGAACCCGGTTCCACATGGTACCCATAAGTATTGATCAGCTCACCATACACTTTATATTTGTCTTTTTTCTCCGTATCCTTCATCTGTTTTTGCTGAAGCTCATATTTTTTCCGGTCCCTGTCCAGGATGGTCTGCACGACGCGTCTGAGATCCGAAGAGCGCTGCCGGATTCTGGTAACCGTATTTTTTGCCGCATAATAGGCCTCCAGGGCCATAGAGATCGTATCATAGTTCCGGCGGGTGAGATCCCTGTATTGAGTCAGCTCTATACTGGAAAATTCTACAGGTATCCGGCCGTCGCTCACGATGTTGGGAACAAAACGAGCGTCCCTCACATCCTCCATCAGCAATTCGAACATCCGGAACAGATGCAGCCGTTCACGATCGCCCATCGTATTCGCCGGCTGGTCCGATTCCAGGGATGCGCGGAAACACAATTCCTCAGCGATCAGAGGGCTGATCCCCGTAAGAGAGGTATAGAGTGCCTTAGACAGCTTCATTGGCTTGCTGAAAACCACGTTCAGAAACTGGTCCCGGTCAATCAGCAGCGGGTCCTGTTTGTCCTGCGTCTGCGGAATAAAATATTCCCTTCCCGGAAGTACTTCCCTCACCGAACTCATCTGTGGCGGAACATGTTTAATACTGTCAATAATCATGCCGTCGTCCCTGCAAAAAATAATGTTACTGTGTTTTCCCATAATTTCCACCACCAGAGTTTTCCGGCACAGATCCCCCAGTTCGTCCAAATGCTCAATCTCAAAGCGCAGAATCCGCTCCAGCCCCGGCTGAGTCACCTCCAGGATACGCCCGTTGCTGATATGCTTGCGCAGCAGCATACAAAAGTTCGGTGCCGTCATGGGACTTTGCTTATTCGATTCCGTCATATATACCAGAGGAAGGCCGGCATCCGCGGACAACAGCAGACGATACTGATTTTTCTGATTTTTTATGGTAAGTAGTAATTCATCTTTTTCGGGCTGGGCTATTTTATAAATACGGCCGCCGGTCAGCATATCATTCAATTCTTTTGCCAGATTAGCAATAACGATTCCATCAAAGGCCATTTTACATTCTCCTGTTCTTTCTTCTCATTGTTATACTATATCTAGTTTTGGTGAAGTTATCAAGTGCGGCTTTGGAATTGTTTAAAGATACGGCGGCCCGGTTTCTTGTCCGCCGTATGTCCCCGGACCTTAAAAGGGAAACTGATTCACCAGTATCAAAATGACACAATGAAAAATTTTCAGACAGTTATAAGTGAATGATTATTTTTTATGCATTGTACGTAGGGGGAAAATACAGGCACTGAGTGCTCATAGTAATAAAAAAACTCTTCACAAGCCCGGGATTTTATGATAGTTTGTATAGGAGTGAGGTAGGGAAGGTGGAACATTAGATTGTTCATCTATACCTATATGTGCGGAAGAATGCACGTATGGAGGGAAATATGGAAAAACAAAAGTTTAAATTATCAAAGGAAGAGAGCAGAAGCTTTTATAGGAAGATGTTCGCGCTGGTTCTTCCTCTGGCATTGCAAAATTTAATTAATGTAGGTGTGACAACCGCCGATGTGGTAATGTTAGGAAGAGTGGGGGAGACGGTGTTATCCGCCTCATCCCTGGCGAATCAGATTTATTTTATTTTAAATCTGATTTTTTTCGGCATGACTTCCGGCGCCATGGTACTGACCGCCCAATATTGGGGAAAACGGGATGTTGTGGCGATTGAGAAAATCCTGGGGATCGCCATGGGGATCACTATGGTGATCGCGGTGGCGTTTACAGCGGTGACACTGTGTATCCCGGCTGCGCTGATGAGAATATTTACGGCGGAAGAAGAGGTAATCGCGGAGGGCGTGGTGTATCTGAGGATCGTCGCATGGTCCTATGTTCTGTCGGGAATTACGATGGTATATCTGTATATCATGAGAAGCGTGGAAAAGGTAATGATATCGACCTGCGTGTATCTGGTTTCGCTGATCGTCAATATCGGCCTGAACGCGGTATTTATTTTTGGACTTCTGGGCTGTCCGGCGATGGGAATCGCTGGTGCGGCGCTGGGGACCCTGATCGCCAGAATCGTGGAACTGCTGATCGTGATCTGGTATGCGAAGTTCAAAAACCGCCAGGTGCGTTTCCGCTTCCGCTATATGTTCCGGTTTGATTCACTGCTGCTGAAGGATTTTATCGTCTATTCCATTCCGGTTATGATCAATGAATTGCTTTGGGGAGCCGGAATGTCCGCGATAGCGGCTATTATCGGGCATCTGGGGAGCCCAGTAGTGGCGGCCAATTCCGTGGCCCAGGTGTGCCGGCAGCTGGCCACAGTCGTGGCCTTCGGCCTTTCCTCCGCCACAGCGATCATGATTGGAAAGGCGATCGGTGAGGGCAAATATGATTTTGCGGAGGCCTATGCCCGGAAATGTGTGAAACTGGGCATCCTTTTCGGCATTGCGGGTTCCAGCATTATTCAGCTGCTCCGGCCGGTGCTGTGGAGCTATTTAAGTCTGACCGACGAGGCGTTCCGCTATCTGAGCGTGATGCTGTTCGTTATGGCATACTTTATTGTGGCCCAGGCCTATAATACCACCCTGGTGGTAGGGGTCTTTCGAGGCGGCGGGGACATCAAATTCGGTCTATTCCTGGACGCGGTGATGATGTGGGGCGGTTCCATCTTCGGAGGATTTCTGGCGGCTTTTGTATTCCGGCTTCCTATCCCTGTCGTATACATGATACTGGTCAGCGATGAGGTGCTGAAGCTTCCATTCTCCACCTGGAGGTTCCGTTCCAAAAAATGGCTGAAGAATGTGACAAGAGATTAAATTTATTTACAAATTTCGATTAAAATCCTTGATATCTAAAAAAAATGCAGGTATAGTATACAAAGGCAAATACACTAAACTTACATGAGAGTATGAGGAGGGATCACATGGATATGAATTTATCCGCCAAAAAGAAGCTGATTCTGGGCATTCAGCACGTGCTGGCCATGTTCGGAGCGACTGTTTTAGTTCCGGCCCTGACCGGCTTAAGCACATCAATCACCCTGTTCTGCGCCGGCCTCGGCACCTTGTTGTTTCATTTTGTAACCAAGAGAAAAGTGCCGGTTTTCCTGGGTTCCAGTTTTGCATTCATGGGCGGAATCATTGCCGTCATCGGGGACTCCCGTTTAGGAGATCCGGATTTTATGGACAAGCTGTCCGCAGTCAAAGGCGCTTTGATTATCGCGGGTCTGATCTACGTATTATTTTCCATTCTGATCAAACTGGTCGGATATGAAAAAGTCAATAAGCTTCTGCCCCCGATCGTAACCGGACCGGTAATTATCGTCATTGGCTTAAGGCTCAGCTCCACCGCCATCAATTCTGCTTTTTATCACAACGGGGCATTCAGCCTGAAAGCCGTATTTGTCACGGTAGTCGTTCTGGCGGTAGTCATCGCCATATCCGTATTTGCAAGGGGCATCTACAACCTGATGCCGATCCTGTTCGCGATCATAGCCGGCTACCTGGTCTGCATCCCCATGGGATTCCTGGATTTCACACCGGTACAGCAGGCTCATTTCTTCTCATTTATGGACAAAGATATCATCGCCCAGGTCCTGGCGCTGCCCACCTTTAAGGCGGATGCGATCCTGGCCATCGCCCCCATCGCTCTGGTTACATTGATCGAGCACGTAGGCGATATCACCACCAACAGCGCAGTAGTAGGCAAGAACTTCATGATAGACCCCGGAATCCACAGAACGATCCTGGGAGACGGTCTGGCGACCGCCTTAGCAGGCTTCCTGGGAGGCCCGGCCAACACCACCTACGGTGAAAACACAGGCGTCTTAGCCGTAACCAAAGTCTACGACCCCAGCGTGATCCGTGTCGCAGCCGTATTCGCCATGCTTCTGGGAATCCTCGGCAAGTTCGGAGGCCTGATTTCCAGTATCCCCGGTCCTGTAAGCGGCGGCATCAGCATCGTCCTCTACGGGATGATCGCCTCCGTAGGAGTCCGGATCCTGATCAACAACCGCCTGAACTTCGGTAACAGCCGGAACCTGATGATCGCCTCCATTATAGTAGTCCTCGGCATCGGATGCGACAGCATCCCCGTAACCTCCACCGTAACCATCTCCGGGCTGGCGCTGGCTGCTGTCGTGGGTATGATTCTGGCGGCAGTGTTACCGGAAGGCCATGATTCTGTACTGCCTCGGGAGGAGTAATTCTGATAGGGGGCCGGGCCTGATGGGAATGGAATTCTGATAGGGGCCGGGCCTGATGGAACCGGAATTCCGGGACAGTCCGGCAGAGGCCGGGCCTGGTTCCCGCTCCCGGATAAAATAGCATCCCAGAAAAAGCAACCTCATGAACAGTTCCGGGAGCCTCTTAAAACAGGGAGAAGAGCGGCAGAGGGCCGCCCTTCTCCCTTGAGTCTCCCTCCACTATTCGGCCATGCTTTTTCTGGGATGCTATTTTATCCGGAAGCGGGAACCAGGCCCGGCCTCTGCCGGACTGTCCCAGAATTCCGGTTCCATCAGGCCCTACTCTAATTAGAGCTTAGAAGTGCGGGATCAATGACGTGGGACTGGTATTATATTTCTATTGCCTCAATGTTATGTGATTACCGCTTGGTTCGTCTTATAGCCTAAGGTGGCCTGAAATAGTCGGATTCTGTAAAAGATAGAGACATATAGGACTGCTCAAATAGAAAAGAGATGTTTTAAAAAATAGTAGCGCTCGAAAGTACCTCGCTGACTATTTTTCATGCATCGCACGTAAGTGCCGAAAAAACAGGCACTAAGTGGTCATAGCTATAAAAAATAGTAGCGCTCGAAAAAGCCTCGCTGACTATTTTTTATGCATCGCACGTAAGCGGCTAAAAAACAGCCGCTAAGTGCTCATAGCAATAAAAAATAGCGGCGTTTGAGTTTGTACAGTCGGCTTCATATAAGGACAACATGGCTGGAAAGGCTGATGAATAGGGCATTTAGCAGTTCTTTCCAGCTTGTACTAAAAATGTTTGCAGGTCATTCATCGCCCAAATCCCGCCCAATTCCCGCCCTGATTTCATAAAGACTTGAGGTACAATATTAGAATAGATGAAGTGACTTGACAGATTTGACATTAAAATTTAGAGTACAAGGAACATGAATATTCGCCATAGGCGGATAAGGCGTAAATTTGAAATTTGCAAGGAGACAGGAACATGAAAAAAGTAATATTAGGTTCAATAATGTTTTTAGCAGGAGTGATTTCTATTGCTATGGTTTTGGCTGGTTCAATGGCGAATGAATGGACGATAAATGGACGGTTTTCAGCATTATGGAACATTCAGCAATACGGTCTTATGCCAGGTGTTTATATTTTTGGCGGCATAGCCGTTATTGGTCTTGTTCTCGCTATTTGGGGGTTGCTTGATAAGAAAAATTAAAACATAAACCCCATTTGTCTGGCTGGTTTAATGCGCCTTATTGGGTTAATGCGTACTTTCCTTTTAAACGTTCTTAATAGCGGCAAGCAGTGCAAAGCGGTAACACACCATAAGAAGGGATAATCTCTCACGCCGGGGCTGCCATGCGTAACGATAGAAGGCCGTTTTCGGGGGCGACGGTGAAGGAACAGGCCCCCTCGGTTCTGAGTTCCGCAAAAGCCCATTCTGTCAGGGGTTCGGGTGGTCTATTTTTCCGCGCCCGCCTCCTTGTTGGCCCCTTGGTGGCCCATGCCCGCGTGCCCGCAAACGTGTCTAAAAAACAGGACTAAGTGCTCATAGCGATAAAAATACTCAATATAAGTAGATTTAGCTTTCATAAAAAGAACCTTATATTTTTCAGACTTTCTATGTATATCAAGAAGCGGATTACAGTGGAAGATAGAAGGTTCTTTAAGGTTCTTTAAGTCTCTTTACCTTAGTTGTAATCATTTTTCGTATTATATGTTTCTGACACGATACCTTCCATCTCCTCAAGCATTCCTAATTACAAAACCATGAGTCGATCGTATTTCGCCAGTACCAAAGCAGGCGGGAAATGGGGCGGGGGGAGAACCGGAATGTCTGTGGGGAAAAACATTGAGGGAGGAGCTTAGAGATATGGGAGGGGGCGGGTAAGAATCCCCGTTTTTCGGAGCATGTTTGAGCGCAGCGAGTTTGCGTAGAAAAATGTAATAAGGGATTCTTACCCGCCCCCGCCCCTAT
>NZ_JAWDIY010000054.1:0-24232 GCF_032380655.1 Diplocloster hominis
TCAATAATGAGGGGTTTTATCGTTTTTTGTCTATGCGAAACCGACATAGAATCAATCAAAATCACGAATTCCATATGGTTATTCTTCCCGGTTTAATTTCTTAAGTTCGCGCCTATGGGACAGACCCCTTTCCCGGCGTGGCTGCCTGAAGATTTGACTTTCCTGCCGAAAGGTGCCGGTCCCCTTCGCATCCAGTTTATAAAAAGTTTACTTGTAACCACACAAATGGTGGTCTATAATGAAAAATGAATTGATTTTAGTATGAATGTAGAAGAGGTGGTCGTATATGGCATTTGATGATGATAAGATATCAGACGAAAAGCTTGATGATAAAAAACATGTCGGAACAGAAGATAAGAAAAAGGACGATGAGTATGAAAGCGTATGTTTCCTCTGCCGCCGTCCGGAGAGCCAGACCGGCAAGATGATCCATCTGCCCAATGATATCTGCATCTGCCCGGACTGTATGCAGAAAACTTTTGACATGGTGGAAAACAGCGGATTCCAGACTTTTGATTTTATGAATCCGAATCATGTGTTACCGAAGAATAAAAAGCCTGCCGGCGAATCCCAGGATGAGAAAAAAGAGCAGGACATAGCGCAGGAGACAGATGCACAGAAGAAAACTCCGGACAGTCAGAATCAGGGTTCCATGCCCTATATCAGTATGATCAATCTGGCGGACCTGCAGAATATGATGCCGAAACCGCAGAAGATCAAAAAGAAAAAGCCAAAAGATGAGCAGGACAAGCCGGCCCTGGATATCCACAGTATTCCGGCTCCGCATAAGATCAAAGCCAGCCTGGATGAGTATATCATCGGACAGGAGCAGGCAAAGAAAGTGGTGTCGGTTGCTGTTTATAACCATTATAAGCGTGTGGCTACCGGAACCATGGACGATATCGAGATCGAAAAATCCAATATGCTGATGATCGGCCCCACAGGCTGCGGAAAGACGTATCTGGTCCGTACCCTGGCCAGGCTGCTGGATGTGCCGCTGGCGATCGCGGACGCCACGTCTTTGACAGAGGCGGGGTATATCGGTGACGATATCGAGAGTGTGGTTTCCAAACTTCTGGCCGCCGCGGATAATGATGTGGAAAAAGCGGAGCGGGGGATCATCTTTATAGATGAAATCGATAAAATAGCGAAGAAAAAGAATACAACCCAGCGGGATGTCAGCGGTGAATCTGTACAGCAGGGGCTGCTGCGGCTGCTGGAAGGCAGTGATGTGGAGGTCCCGGTTGGGGCAAACAGTAAGAATGCCATGGTGCCGCTTACGACGGTGAATACAAAGAATATTCTGTTTATCTGCGGCGGGGCGTTTCCGGACCTGGAGAATATCATCAAAGAGCGTTTGAATAAGCAGTCTTCCATCGGTTTCCAGGCGGATCTGAAAGATAAATATGATGATGACCCGACACTGCTTCACAAGGTCACGGTTGAGGATATCCGGCATTTTGGGATGATTCCTGAGTTCATCGGCCGGCTTCCGGTAATTTTCACCCTGGATGGTTTGACCGAGGATATGCTGGTTAAGATATTAAAAGAACCCAAGAACGCGATTCTGAAGCAATATCAGAAGCTTCTGGAACTGGATGAGGTGAAGCTGGAATTCGATGACGGAGCGCTGGAGGCCATAGCCAGGAAAGCGCTGGAGAAGAAAACCGGAGCCAGAGCGCTGCGGGCGATCATTGAAGAGTTTATGCTGGATATCATGTATGAGATTCCGAAGGACGACAATATCGGCAGGGTGACGATCACACAGGAATATATCAATCATACGGGAGGTCCGGTCATTGAGCTTCGGGGAAATCTGCCCCGGATCGCGGAGCAGGCGTAGACCCTTAGGAATATTCCGATCATGTCTGAAATATACCAGCTCTGCATATAGTAGTAAAAAAGATATGAGAGGAATCTCATGCCAGAAGATATGCAGGAATTTGTGGAGGAGATACAGGCCTCCCAGACACAGAGCGGGCGGCCTGCGCCGGAAGAATGCCGCCGACGGATTGTCTCCAACGATTATGCTGATTTTATCTATAATACGGATGTTGTATACCAGGATATAGAAGAATTATTCGGCCCTTACTGTGTACAGATCGTGAACCGGCAGTTTGTAACCATGTATGCTGACCGCTCCAGGATGCTTCCTCTGTCTGTAGGGAATTTTACGTATACAGCGATCCCTAACTGTTATACGCTGCTGGACACTGCGGCGCTGGATGCCAGCGGAATTACCCAGATCCAGAATCAGCCTACCCTGAACCTTACTGGTAAGGGCGTGATTATAGGATTTATCGATACCGGAATTGATTATCAGAATGATATTTTCCGGAATGCCGACGGAACCAGCCGGATACTGGCTATCTGGGACCAGACGGTTCAGACGGGACAAATGCCCGAAGGCATCAACTATGGAAGCGTGTATCGGAAAGAAATGATAGACGAGGCGCTGCAGCGTACGGATCCCTATGAGCTGGTACCCAGCAGGGATGAAGATGGTCATGGAACGGTGATGGCCTCCGTAGCCGCGGGCGGCCGGAACCCGGAGCAGGATTTTACCGGTGCGGCCCCGGAAGCAGATCTGGTAGTGGTAAAATTAAAAGAAGCAAAAGAATACTTAAGGCAGTTTTATTTTATTAATCCTGAGGCCAAAGTATATCAGGAAAATGATATCATGCTCGGAATCCGGTTTATCGGGGATATCGCGGCTGAGTACAACAGACCGGTGATCTTCTGTATAGGTCTTGGCACAAATCAGGGCGACCACGGAGGCAGTTCACCTCTGGGGCTGTTTATGACGGACACGTCCGGTGGCCGGGGCCGGGCCATGGTGGTCGGCACCGGGAATGAAGGAAATCAAGGACACCATTTCGCGGGAAAACTGGAACAGAGCCTGGAATACCAGGATGCGGAAATACGGGTGGGAGCCGGTGAAATTGGATTCACCCTTGAATTATGGGGGCAGATCCCTGACATATTTTCCGTATCCATCATATCCCCTACGGGAGAGTCGGTGCCCCGCACCATGAACCGGATCGGCTACAGTGATGTGTATAATATGGTGTTTTCGGGAACGACTATCTATGTGGATTATCGGGCGGCATCAGAGATCGCCGGTTCCCAGATTATTTTCATGCGGTTTGAAAATCCGATTCAGGGAATCTGGACGATCCGGGTGTTTGGAAATAATGTAAGCAGAGGCGTCTACAATATGTGGCTGCCGGTCCGGGGGTTTACGGTTACGGATGTTGTATTCCTGAGGCCGGAACCGGATATGACGCTGACTGAGCCCTCGGCTGTGACCAGTGCCATCAGTGTTGGTACGTTCAATGACAGCAATGAGAGCATGTATCTGGACTCAGGGCGCGGTTTTGCGAGGGATAATATTGTGAAGCCGGAGTTCGCGGCTCCGGGGGTGAATGTATACAGCGGGCTGCCCGATAACCGGTTTGGAGACAGAACCGGTTCCAGCGTGTCCGCGGCGCTGACGGCAGGCGCAGTGGCGCTGCTGCTGCAATGGGCGGCTGTTGATGGGAATGATGTCACGATCACTCCCATACAGTTGAAAAATTATCTGATCAGGGGAGCCACCAGAAAGCCGAATCTGACTTATCCCAACCAATCCTGGGGTTATGGGGCGTTAAACCTGTATGGGACATTTCAAAATCTTTGAGGTTACAAAGGAGAACAGGAATGATTTATCTGATCATCACGGCCGGGATTCTGGCGCTGGATCTTGCGGTAAAAGCCTATATTGAAAAAACAAAGAAGCCGGGAGACACCCAGGAGATTCTGGGAGGAAAAGTGATCCTGCAGAAAGTATATAACCGGGGATTATGCCTGAACCTGCTGGACAAAAAGAGAAATATTGTGGTGGGCTTATCTGCCGGCTGTACGCTGGCAGTTCTGCTCTTTTATATC
The DNA here is from genome assembly GCF_032380655.1 of Diplocloster hominis. Classification (NCBI taxonomy): domain Bacteria; kingdom Bacillati; phylum Bacillota; class Clostridia; order Lachnospirales; family Lachnospiraceae; genus Diplocloster; species Diplocloster hominis. The sequence goes on from NZ_JAWDIY010000054.1 coordinate 3,928, forward strand.
GGCCTGCTGTTTCAAAAGGGGTATCATGGTCTGAAGCTTGCGCTCAGTTTTTTGGTTGGCGGTGCGCTCAGTAACCTTTATGACCGCCTGGTCAGGAAATATGTGGTAGACTACTTTAGTTTTCAGGTAAAATGGAAAAGATTGAGCAAGGTGGTATTCAATCTGGCTGATCTGTTTATTTTCCTTGGATCCGCCCTGGCAGTGATCGCTGCTATGTGCAGGAGAAAAGCGTAAGACGGAACCGGAAAGCGGAACCCGGGCAGAGGCGGACCCAAAAATCAGGAGGAGTCGTAAGGACAACCAGGAAAGGATCACAGGATGTTAGACATTATAAAAGCAATCATATTGGGAATTATCGAGGGTATCACGGAATGGCTTCCGATCAGCAGCACCGGGCATTTGATTCTGGCGGATCAGTTTATCAGGATACAGATGTCGGATGCGTTTATGGAAATGTTCAATGTGGTGATCCAGCTCGGTGCGATACTTGCAGTTATTGTGCTCTATTTCAAAAAATTGTTTCCGATCGGGAAGATGAATGGCTGTTACCGTGTGAAAACAGATACGGTCTCTCTGTGGATGAAGGTGATCGTGGCGGTCCTTCCGGCGGCCCTGATCGGTGTTCCCTTCGAGCAGCAGCTGGACGATCTGTTTTACAATTACCAGACGATTATCGTGACGCTGATCGTCTACGGTATCCTGTTTATCCTTTTGGAAAATAGAAACCGTACCAAACTGTTTCCGATCAACAGTTTTTCTGATGTAACATATCGAACGGCGCTGCTTATCGGCGTATTCCAGGTATTAGCCCTGATTCCCGGTACGTCACGGTCGGGGGCTACGATACTGGGGGCCATGCTGCTCGGGTGTTCCCGGGCGGTATCGGCGGAATTTTCTTTTTTCCTGGCGATTCCGGTTATGTTCGGAGCCAGCCTGTTGAAATTATTAAAATTCGGGTTTGATTTTACCGGCCTGGAGATCGCCGTGTTAGCAGCAGGTATGATTACCGCTTTTGTGGTATCCATTCTTGCCATCAAGTTTTTAATGGGATATATCCGCAAACACGATTTTAAAGCTTTTGGCTGGTATCGGATTGTGCTGGGAGTCATCCTGGGTGCATATTTTATCTTTCTGGCCTAGTGTACTGACATGCCCATATCCTGACAGCACACTAGCGGACGTAATGGAGAACAACTATGGTTTTTGCATCTTATGAATTCGTTTTTGTCTTTCTGCCGGTTGTGGCAGTCATTTATTTCCTTTTGGGAAAAATAAGTACCATACGTATCCAACACCTGTTTTTGGTGTTGGCTTCGTTGTTTTTCTATGGATATTTTAATGTAAGCTATCTGTGGATTATTATGGCTTCCATTGTTGTGAACTACGGGATCGCGGTATCGATGCAGAGGATGGAGCGGATTCGCCTGCCTCTGTTCGTACTGGGGATTCTGGTTAACGTTGGGCTGCTGGGATATTTTAAATACTATGATTTCTTCGTGGAGAATATCAATGCTGTTTTCCATGCAGATTTTGCCTTGAAGCATATACTGCTTCCTCTGGGGATCAGCTTCTTTACGTTTCAGCAGCTTTCCTTTCTGGTCAGTGTCTTTAAAAAAGAAGAAAAGATCGGTCATTTTATCGATTACTGCCTGTTTGTCACCTTTTTCCCTCAGCTGGTTGCCGGCCCCATTGTATTGTATAAGGAAATGATGCCCCAGTTTCAGGAGGAAAAGCGCCGGCATATGAATTATGAAAATATGGCCACCGGTTTTGGTATCTTTGCGCTGGGGATGTTTAAGAAGGCGGTTCTGGCAGACACGCTGAACGTGTTTGTAGGAAATGGATTCGGCTCGCCGGCAGGATTGGGATTCCTTCCGGCGTGGCTGACAGCTCTGTCCTATACCTTGCAGATTTATTTTGATTTCTCCGGCTATTCGGATATGGCGATCGGGATCGGGCGCATGTTCAATATCCATCTGCCGGTCAATTTCAATTCCCCCTACAAATCAGCCAGTGTGACAGAGTTCTGGAAGCGATGGCATATCACGCTTGGACGGGCTTTGTCCACGTATGTCTATATTCCGCTGGGCGGGAACCGGAAGGGGCTTCCCAGAACCTGTATCAATCTGATGCTGGTGTTCTTAGTCAGCGGTCTCTGGCACGGCGCCGCCTGGACTTTTGTGATCTGGGGGGCTCTGCATGGGCTGGTCAGTGTGTTTGAAAGGATCTTTCATAAGCAGCTGGACAAGCTGCCGCATATACTGCGGGTAGCGGGTACTTTTTTGTTTGTCAATGCCGCCTGGGTGCTGTTCCGGGCCGATTCCCCGGGCACTGCTCTGGCTTTGCTCAAGGAAATGTTCCTGCCAGCCTCGTTCAATCTGGCCGGGGTATCAAAAATAGCGGCAGATGGGATCATTAATTTCCCTATGGCGGCGAATCTGCTGCTGGTAGCGGGGATGGTGCTGATCCTGCTGTTTATCGTATTCAGAAACAGGAATACCCTTGAGATGATGAAAGGATTTACCTATAATCGAACATATATGGCACTGATTGCGGCTGCATTTTGTATTGCGGTGATCCATCTTTCCCGGGAGAGCGTGTTTATTTACTTTAACTTCTAGTGTTTCATCCGGTAAGAAACTGATTTTATGATAGACAGAAAGGGTTTGGATATTTTGAAAAAAGCCAGCAACAGAAAAGATGAACTGGAAAAGGACTATGAATCAGCATCTGATCCTTTAGAATCAGCCGGCGAGGCTTACGGCGGTTTTGGTACCGGTCAGCAAAAGAAGTCCAATGATCAGAAGACGGCGGCAAGATGGTTCCGTAATCTGCTTGTGCTCATCGCGGGACTTCTGGTCCTCATGATGCTTTTTGTATATTTTATCGATCCCTTTTTGTATTACCGTTCGCAGGATCACCGCTACTGGCTGAATTCCAGATATGTGACCAAAGGGATACTGGAACACGAGGACTATGACACGGTGATCATCGGCTCTTCCATGGTGCAGAATTTCCGCATGCAGTCTTTCCGGGACAAGCTGGGCTATGAACCCGTCAAAGCGACCATCGGAGCCATGAACCTGACGGAGATGGAAATGATGCATGAGATCGTGCGGGACCGCCCGGAGGTTGAGCGGATCATTTTGAATCTGGATCTGGCGGAATTCACGAATGACGATCAGTCCGTTATCTTTCCCGCTTACCAGTACGACGATAATCCGTGGAATGACTACAAATACCTGCTGGGATATGAGACCTGGATGCGGTTTCTGCCTCTGGATGTGGTGATTGACGGAATGTACCAGCTGGGAGTCAAGCTGCCGGAAAAGGTGGAGCAAAAGACCAGGATCGATGATCTGGCAGACTGGTCGGATGACGCGGTGTTCGGCAGCGAAGTAACCTGGAATTACTATCAGAGCCTGCCGAAGGTTCCCTCCGGCAGCAGTCCGGAAGAGATCTATGAGGTCATGGTATCCAGATTTGAGGCCTTTATGGAGCAGATGCAGTTTCAGCCGGACAAGGAATATCAGATCATTTTTCCTCCGTATTCCGCGCTTTACTGGGTACAGGCGGCTGAGGAGGGGACTTTTGACGCGGAGCTTCGGTTTAAGCGTTATATTGTACAGTATTTTTCAGATTGGGATAATGTGCGGATGATCGATATGCAGGAGATTCCGGAGATAACAGACCTGGACCACTATATGGATCTGGTGCATTTTGATCCTGAGATACAGGAAATGATCGTGGATGCTATCCAAAGCCGGAGCTGTGATATCACAGCGGCAGATGTAAATGAGCGGATAACAGCCACGATCGATATGGCGAGAGCCTTCGTCAAAGAGGAGGACGCGAGATTCAGTAACCCAATTCCTCTCCTATCAGAATAACTTTAATCCGTCCCGGTATATGGGAACGTCTGGTTATCACCATGGAGCTGCAGATACATTCCGGTGACAGACAGTCTTCGCATTTTCCGGTAACCGCGCAGGGAGTCTTGCGATTGAGGCGGATATTGTTGGGCGGGGCCGCCATATTGCGGACCCGGTCCATTCCGGCTTTTACGTCTGGCACCAGCTTGTTCATTCCAGCCATGACGATGACATTGGCAGGTCCGAAAGACAGACAGGAAACCCGGTTCCCGGCACCGTCTATGTTCACCAGCTGTCCGTCCAGTGTGATTGCGTTAGAACTCATAAAGAAATAGTCACAGACATATATTTTAGACATGATGTCCTTTTTTTCTTCCGGTGTGGAGGCACTGTGACGGTCCAGGAGCGTATGTTCGGAATTCTTCAGCGCTTCCATCATTCCGCATTCCTCCAGTGTCATAGAACCTCCCCAGGAGACGGCAGAGGGGGTATCCATGAACTCCATGGCTTTTGCGACCGCGTCTGTTGATGTGGGACAGTAGTACCCCTCCATCCCTCTTTTCTTAAAATTCTGTATGACGGTAGCGGCGGCTTTTTCATAATATTGCTTTTTGGGTGTCATGTGGTATTCTCCTTTCACTAAAATTTGATAGTCAAGCTTGAATAAAGATTCCGGTTTCATTCTTCGATGTAACCCAGGTGCGCCTGCTTTTTCCAGCATATCCTTTCTTCAACCTCATGATGTGCAGTGCGTATGATGATCAGAAATCCTGATCTGATTATACCACCGCACCGCTAAAGATTCTACTGGCAATCAGCCGGGAATCCCATAGACCGGCCGAAAATATTGTGTCAAAAATAAAAATTGACTTTCATCATAATTTTGATTACAATATTATAAATTTGTTATAATGAGGTGAGCGTATGGATTTCATGACTAAACTTGCCGCTATCGCATCGGAACACGGCGGTATTATTGAAACTAAAGTAGCTGCGCAGCAAGGCATTTCAAAAGCTATGCTTTCTAAGATGTGCAAAGATAATAAAATCCATAGAATTGTGCAGGGACAATATATCCTGCCTGATGATATGCAGGATGAGCTGCTTTCCATAAGCAAACGCTCAACCCAAATAATTTTCTCCCATGAAACTGCTTTATTCTTGCATGGAATCTCAGACCGCACCCCCTTTGAACATACCATCACCGCCCCATCCGGGTGTATTCCCTCAGCAGCAATCAAGGCAGAGTGCAAAGTATACTACATTAAGCTAGAACTGTTTGAAATGGGCAAAACCATGTTGAAAACGCCCGCTGGAAACAATGTACCTGTATACGATTTGGAGCGTACGGTCTGTGATGTGATTCGCAGCCGAAATAAGCTGGGAACAGAAACTTTTCTGGCTGCTCTAAAGTTATATGCAGCAAGCCCTAAGAAGGATTTGAACCGACTGAACACATATGCCAGGAAGATGCGGGTTGCCAACATTCTGCGTCAGTATTTGGAGGTGCTTCTATGAGCAATGCCATGAGCCTAAAGGCAAAAATCAGAAATATTGCAAAACAGAAAAATATCCCGGCTCAGGTCATACTGCAAAACTATATGTTTGAACGGTTACTGGTGCGGCTCTCAGCTTCTGAATACAAGGAGAAGTTCGTATTAAAAGGCGGGCTGCTAGTAGCCGCTATTGTTGGCCTGGATAACCGGGTAACAATGGATTTAGACACTACGCTGAAAAATTTGCCGCTGACACCAGAGGCTATTCGCTCTGCGTTGGACAGCATCTGCGCAATCCACTTTGATGATGGGGTGACCTTCGAAATAGGGGCGGTTTCTCCCATCCGTGCGGATGACATCTACGGCGGATACCGGATTATGCTGAACGCAAGATTTGACACGCTGCTGACACCTTTGAGTATTGATGTGTCCACTGGGGATGCCATCACACCCCATGCACTCCCATATCAATTTACGGAGATTTTCGATGACGAAAAATCTTACGAACTGTGGGCGTACAACATCGAAACAGTCATGGCAGAAAAAATTGAAACAATCCTACACCGGGGCGTATTCAACACCCGCCCCAGAGACTTTTATGATGCGTACATACTGGCAACTACCCAGCTTTTCGATATAAAAGTTTTTACGGATGCACTGGCAGCAACGGCAGCGCACAGGGGAACATCTGAGCAAATCGCAGATGTTACGGGGATTATAAAAAATATTGAGGAAAGCACGGAGCTGAGGGGAATGTGGGATAAATACCGTAAACAGTTTACGTATGCGAAAGATATTACGTATGAACAAATCCTCGTAGTATTGGGAAAATTATGTGGTGGTTTTTCATGCCTACATTAAGTAAGATATTCGATAAGCGAAAAATCATGCTCTGCCACAACAAGAGTCTTTACATTGAACATTCTTTACAGGAGCCTTATAAGGAATCCACACAGGTCATCCTTTTTGCAGAGTATACAGGTCAGAATAGCCTCGAATTACGGCCCTGCAGAAGTCAATATCTGTGCAGCGGAGCTCAGCTGCCTGTGTTTATGCAGAGTTGTATGAATGATATATACTCTATGTACCTAAATGGAAATCGCTGCTGACTCAAAACCCGCAGTATACGGGGGAGTCAGCAGCGATTTATAAATGATAACCCTTTTCATGCGGAGAAGCCATGCGGCTGCCCGTTTTACACTCCGGCGTTGAATTTTTTAATAAAGCAAGCGCCAATGGCATCAGGGCCTGTATTAGTTCCAATGGTTACCCCGATCTGGAATAAGGGATAATCAATCTTACGTCCGATCATCTCTTCCAGCTGTACCCGGAATGCTTCTGCTTCCTCCACACAAGTACCTGTCGTAACACAGAAATCATAATCCTCGTAATTCTCACCGGTCTCAGAAAAATATTCAGAGACCATGGATAAGGCTTTATCTAACGATTTGTTTCTGCCCCGGATCGTTCCGTAGGGCATCAGTTCCCCGTCCTTTAACTGAATCAGCGGTTTCAGATTCAGCATGGTTCCTGCTATGGAGGATACCTTTCCGATCCGGCCCCCCTTCTGCAGATATTCCAGTGTCCCTACCGTAAACATAATACGGGAGGAGAGTCTTATCTGCTCCAGCCGTTTGACAGTTTCATCAAGGGAATATCCGGCGTCTCTCATATAAGCAGCCTGCAATACGGTTAAGCCTTCGCAGGAGGTCGCCTGCATCGAATCCACTACAGCGATATTGGCTTCCGGATAATCCTCTTCCAGAATCATACGGGCTGTCACTGCCGATTGAAAAGAACCGCTGAATTTGGAGGTCAGACAGACACATAGGATATCCCTGCCTTCCTTCAATGTTTCCTTAAATTTTACAAGATAATCCTGCACAGAAGGCAGAGAGGTCTTGGGAAAAACCTTTTCAGAAGTCAGGCGTTTGTAAAAGTCAGATATGGACAATTCTTCGATCTCTTTTTCATAGTGCTCCTGATCAAAAGAAACATAGAACGGAATTCTCTTGATTTTATATTGATTCAACAGGTCAGTCGGGGTGTCGCAGGACGAATCGCAGAATATTTCAAAATTATGCATAAAGTCTCCTTTTCCATGCTCGTTTTATGTCATAGGTTTTATTATATCATGATTGCACGCAATCATGCCCCGCCGGGGAGGATGCACACTCCGCGCCGGGGAAAGCGCTCCGGCGCAAATATAATGTCTGTCGACATTATATCATGATTGCACGCAATCATGCCCCTCCGGGGAGGATACACACTCCGCGCCAGGGAAAGCGCTCCGGCGCAAATATAATGTCTGTCGACATTATATCATGATTGCACGCAATCATGCCCCTCCGGGTGGGATGCACACTCCGCGCCAGGGAAAGCGCTCCGGCGCAAATATAATGTCTGTCGACATTATATCATACTTTTGAATTTACGCTATAACAAATTTTGGCTTAGATATGATAAATTTTCCATAATCTGGTATAATACAGAGTAGTAGAAAATTCAGCGCAGGATCCGGCGCTGCGGATAGGATAATATAATTCGGAGGAGACAGAATATGAAAGCGGTACCGAAAAGAGAAGATATGGATAAAACCTATTGCTGGGCAATGGAGGACCTGTACAGGACAGAAAAGGACTGGGAAGCGGACTTAGAGAAGCTGGCGCAAATGGAAACACAGATTACAGCTTACCGCGGACGCCTGGCAGAGAGCGGAGCGGTACTTCTGGAAGCCTTGAGAGAGCAGGATGAGATGTCGAAGCTGCTGGAAAAGGTATATGTATATGCCAGTCAGAAATCCCATGAGGATATGGGGAACGCTCATTTTCAGGAGCTGTCCAGCAAGGCATCCGTGCTGATGATGAAACTGGAGGCGGCAGGCTCTTATTTTGTGCCGGAGCTGCTGGCCATGCCGGACGGGAAGCTCGGGGAATATCTGCGGGAAGTAACTGGACTGCAGGAATACCGGCATTATTTGGAAAATATCATGAGGCAGAAAAAACATGTGCTCTCAGAAGAAATGGAAGAGCTGCTGGCTCAGGCGCAGGAGGTGGCACAGGGGCCTTCAGACATTTTTACCATGTTCAACAACGCGGATCTGAAATTCGGCATGATAAAAAATGAAAAGGGGGAGGAAACGGAGCTGACCCACGGCCGTTTTATCACCTTTATGGAGAGCCAGGACCGCCGGGTGCGAAAAGAGGCATTTAAACAGATGTACCAGGCCTATGACGGTTTTCGCAACACCCTGGCCGCTGCCTATCGGGCCAATGTAAAACAGGAACTTTTCTTTGCAAACGCAAGGCATTACGGTTCTTCTCTGGAAATGGCCCTGGACGGCAGCAACATACCGGAGGCCGTCTATGACAGCCTGATCGGGACCGTTCACGATAACCTGCCTCTGCTGCACCGGTATGTACGGCTGCGGAAGCGGCTGCTGGGCGTGGAGGAACTTCATATGTATGATCTCTATGTCCCGATGATCCCGGAAGTGGATATGCAGATCCCGTATGAAGAGGCGAAAGAGATCGTAAAAGCAGGTTTAAAGCCCTTGGGCGATGACTATCTGGATGTGCTGGAAGAGGGATATCATGACGGATGGATCGATGTCTACGAGAACCAGGGGAAGCGGAGCGGCGCATACTCCTGGGGGGCTTACGGGACCCATCCCTACGTGCTGCTGAACTATCAGGATAATCTGAATAACGTATTTACGCTGGCACATGAGATGGGCCACGCGCTGCATTCCTGGTACTCGGATGAGACACAGCCCTATATTTATGCCGGCTACAAGATTTTTGTGGCGGAGGTGGCCTCCACCTGTAATGAATCCCTGCTGATTCACCATCTGCTGGAGACGACCAGCGATCCGAAGAAGAGGGCCTACCTGGTAAATTATTTCCTGGAGCAGTTCCGGGGAACCCTGTACCGTCAGACCATGTTCGCGGAATTTGAAAAGATAACGCACCAGAAAGAGGCAATAGGAGAAGTATTGACGCCAGAGACCCTATGTGCGATTTATTATGAGCTCAATAAAAAATATTTTGGAGATGATATTGTCGTAGATGAGGCGATTGCCATGGAGTGGGCCAGAATTCCCCATTTCTATACATCCTTCTATGTCTATCAGTACGCCACCGGATTCTCCGCCGCCATTGCGATCAGCCGGAAAATCCTGGCGGGGGATCAGGAGGTATTAAAAGGATACCGCCAGTTCTTAAGAAGCGGAAGCTCGCTGTATCCTATCGATCTTCTGAAATTAGCCGGGGTGGATATGACAACGAAGGAACCGGTAGAGGAGGCATTAAAATTATTCGGCAGCCTTCTCGATGAGATGGAACTGCTTGTGAAATAAATAGCGGATGCCGCGCGGGAGAAGGATATTGTAAATGAAGCGTATTACTCTGGAGGAATTGCAGCAAAAAAACAGAATCGAAGATTACGGTGAGCTGTATCATTTTATCCTGGATCAGATCGGAGCTGGAAAGATCAAACCGGTGGCTGCATCGGGCAGAAACGGAAAGAAACCGGCCCTGTACCGCGCCTACTGGTTACTGGAGGAGAAGAAGGATTACGGGAAAGAGAAGGAGGAACTTCTCTATTCCCTTGATCCCCTTATATCGACAGACTATTATCTGCAGAACCTTGAGGTATATGAAAAAGAACGGAAATGGGTACTGCTGTTGAATGCCTATCTGCGGGAACATAAGGAACCGTTTAAGGAACCCGAGTCCATAAATGAGAGGAGTTTCGAAATTTTTGGGAAAGAAAAGTTTCTCAAAAAGGGCGGCGGAATGACGGTCCTGAAACACTGCAAAATTCCGCTTGAGTTTCTTAGAATCTATGAGACGGCGGAGCCGATGCCGGCGTACTGTCACAGCAGGGAGGTTCCGCAGAATATTCTGATCCTGGAGAACATGGACCCCTTTTACAGTATGCGCAAACACCTCATGGAAGGCGGAGAGCGCATCCTTGGGACACCGATCGATACTTTAATATATGGGGCGGGAAAGAAAATCCTGAAATCTTTTCAGGATTTTTCGGTATGCGCGGAGCCTTATATGAAGGATAAGAAAAACAGGCTGCTGTATCTGGGCGATCTGGATTATGAAGGGATTGGTATCTATGAGAATCTGGCCGGACAGTTTCTGGAGGAATATGAGATCGTTCCTTTTGTGCCGGGATATGAAGCCATGGTGCGAAAGGCAGTTTCCTTAAAGGGTGGGAATTCTTTTCCCGACGCCCTTCCTCTGGCAAGTGAGAAGCAGAACAGACATATTACCGGGCAATTCTTTACCTATATTTCACCGGGTCTGGTGAAACAGATGAAAGAGATCCTGGAAAACGGCCGCTACATCCCGCAGGAAATCCTGAACAGGAGCGATTATAAAACCTGAAGAGAGGGGACAGGCCCCTTTCTCGACGCAGTTGTTTGTCATGCCAACTCTACTGCCGAAAGATGCCAGTCCCCTCTCTTCCGATTGACATTCCACTGTGCAAAAGATAATATACAATCATTAATAATACACCCCGAAAAAGGCAAGGTAATCTCCATGCAGTATGAATTTCTGAAACAATTTCCAAAACGTATGAAAACGGTAGGGCTCTATGCGATCCTGATACAGAACAGTGCCCAGAAAATGACCTGGCAGAAATACGGGTTTTCCAAGGTAGATGAGCAGATCAATCTGATTTTCTCAGTACTTCTTTATATCATGGAGCAGTCTCTCAGGGAGGAGAACTGCACGAAGGATGATATCGGCGCGTTTATCGATACCTTGAACCAGATGCATTTCGGGAAGGATATGACCTACGGGGACTGCAAGAACCTGGGGGATTTTGTCCTGAATGTGGTACTGTCCAACGAAGGGAAGGCTATGTACTTCGACTGCTACGACTTCGAACAGAATGCGTATCACATTGTAAATATCAGCTACGTGGCTAACCGGATCGTGTATGTGGAGGAAGAAGTGAAGCGGACTTCTTATTACCTCACGGATGACGGCTATAATCTCCTGCTGGGGACTCTGGAGATCGAGAACAATATGCAGCTGACGATCCACGAGATGATTTTCAAGATGCATCTGGAAAAGCAGAGCTATGATAAAGCAGTAGACGAGATCAAAAATGTGTTCAACCTTCTGAGGATTCAGATACAGAAGATCCAGGAAGCCATGGGAAAAATACGGCGGAACGCGCTGAACTATACCGTGGCCGATTATCACAGCATACTGGACGAGAACCTGGAGACCATTAGCGATACAAAGCAGAAGTTTCAGAATTACCGGGAACTGGTGAAGTCCCGTGCGAAAGAGCTGGAAGAAGAAAAGATCAATGTGCGCCGCTTAAGCGCGAAGGAAGAGGAAAAACTGGACAATCTGCGGCTGATCGAGAGCTATCTGACCAGGGCCATCGACGAGCACCAAAGGATCCTGAACGGGCATTTTGACTTGAAGGCGCTCTATACGAGGGAATTGGAACAGTTGTCGCAGATGTCTTTGATCCGGCGCTTTCCCATGCGCAGCGGCCTGTACGATGAGGTACTGGCGCATCCGGAAAGCCTGGAACGGCTGGATTACTTCCTGCGGCCGCTTTTTGGCCGTGAACCGGATAAAATCTATAATCTGAACAAAGCCCTGGAACTGCAGCGGCCGGTCAGACGGCGCGCAGAGGAGGACGATCCGGAGGTGCTGGACTTTGACGAGGAGGCCTGGCAGGAGGAACAGGAGAGAAAAGTAAGGGAAAAGCTTAAGAAATATGAGGAGAGTTTATCCTGTCTTCTGGAGATGGCATCCGGTACAGGCCAGATCTCGCTGCTGGAAATCAGAGATACCCTGCGAAGGGAGGAGGAAGCGGCTGAAAACATGGCCAGACGGAAGCGTTTGATCCCTAATACGGAGATATTTAAGGAAATTATGGTGGAGCTGATCAAAAACCGGGAGATGGATATCCGCGCCCTCCGCCGGGAGCGCAGCGAATACATACAGGAAAAGGCGGAGAGCTTCCAGCTCAACGAGATGCTTCTGGATCTGACGCAGAAGGATCAAAACGGAAAGGATACGGACGCAGGGACCACGGACGGCAGAGCGGGAGGCCGCATAAGCAAGATAGAAGCATACCGTCTGGAGGACGGTAACGACGTTATCTTTGACCATGTGTTGAGTGAGGACGGATCTGAGAGGACGATACGCTGTTCGAATGTCATGATCCGGGTGATCAGGGAGGAAGAAGAATAATGGCTTATGAAATGGATGATATCAGGCTTTGCCAGGAAATATTTTATTATCTGCTGGAGCACCATGAACTGAAGGAAGAGGAAGAAGAGCGGCTGTACAAGGCATACACCCGGGAAGAGCAGGTACAGAACCTGGTAAAATCCCAGGGGGACGCCGCCGGCTGCGATATCGAGCGGTACGGAAATGTAATCTATCTCATTCCCAGGGAGGACAATAACTTTCTGGGATTCTCCAAAGCCCAGTTAAAAGCTGCCATATGCAGATCCAATGCCACCGATAAGGATTATTATCTCTCCCAGTTTGCCATACTGACTCTGCTGGTCGAATTTTTTGACGGACAGGGAAGCAGTGCGAAATCCAGGGAATATATGAGGGTGGGAGAGCTGCAGAACTGCATTTCCAGCCGGCTGCGGGAGGGCGCCTCCAACGTGGAGCCGGAAAAGGAAGAGGCGCTTGGCGTGGCATTTTCCAATATGCTGGAGGCCTATGAGGCGCTCCGGTCCGAGGAAAAGGGTTCCAGGGCCAGGACTACTAAGGAAGGCTTCTTGTACCATCTGCTGAATTTCCTGCAGAAACAGGGGCTGATCGATTATGTGGAAGAGGATGAGATGATCAAGACGACTAAGAAGCTGGATAATTTTATGGACTGGAACCTGCTGAATCAGAATCATTACCAAAGAGTGAAAAAAGTATTGGGAATAGATGGCTGAACGATCCCGTCTGAAGAGCATGCTAAATGTGGTGCCGGAAATGGCTTGTGATATGGCATGTACAATCGCAGATACACACGCATGGAGGAAAGTATGAGTAAAATCAACGCAATACGGCTGATCAATCTGAATTATAATAACAATGCCATCAAAGTCAGCGACGAGACCTTCCATATGAATGGACAGAGCACCCTGCTGGCCCTGCGCAACGGAGGCGGGAAATCGGTGCTGGTGCAGATGATGATGGCCCCGTTTATACATAAACGCTACCGGGATGCAAAGGACAGGCCCTTCGAAAGCTATTTTACCACGGGAAAGCCCACCTTTATCCTGGTGGAGTGGGTGCTGGACCAGGGGGCGGGCTATGTGCTGACGGGCCTGATGGTGCGAAGAAGCCAGGAGATCGCCCAGGAAGGGGCGGAACTAAGGGACGAACTGGAGATCATAAGCATCATCAGTGAGTACCAGGACCGGTGCATCCAGGATATCCACCATCTTCCTGTAGTGGAAAAGACAAAAAAGGAAATCACACTGAAAAACTTCGGGGCCTGCAGGCAGTTATTCGAAACCTATAAGCGGGACCGGTCTATGCGGTTTTTCTGTTATGATCTGAACAATTCTGCCCAGTCCAGACAGTATTTCGAGAAGCTTAAGGAATACCAGATTAACTATAAAGAGTGGGAAACGATCATTAAAAAAGTCAATCTGAAGGAATCCGGACTCTCCGATCTGTTTTCCGACTGCAGGGATGAGAAGGGGCTGGTGGAAAAATGGTTTTTGGATGCGGTTGAGAGTAAACTGGACAAAGAGAAAAATCGCATGAGGGAATTCCAGACCATCATCGAAAAGTATGTGGAGCAATATAAAGAAAACCGTTCCAAAATAAAGCGCCGGGATACGATTCTGCGTTTTTGCGAAGAAGGGGAGAAAATCCGCGCGGAGGCACTGCGATTCAGGGAAGCGGCCGGGCAGGTACGGGGCTATGAAAACCGGATCGCAGGGCTGATCGCGGAACTGGCCCGGCTGCAGGAGGAAGAAGAGCGGTTAAGGGAGCAGGTGCGTGCCAGGATCGGAGAGATCAGGGAGCAGCGGGAACGCCTGAACTACGAGAAACTATCCGGAGAGATCCATCAGCTGGAAAAAGAGGAACGGTTCTGCAGCAGCAACCGGGATATGATCGACGCGGAGAGAGAAGCGCTGGCGTCTGAGCTGGTTAAAATCAAGGAGAAGCTTCACCTCCTGGAATGCGCCAAACAGCAGCAGAGTGTGGACGAGGATGAGAGAAGCCTGTCGCAGGCCAGACAAAAGGCGGAGCTGGCCAGACAAAAGGGGGAAGCGTTGGAGCCGGAGCGCAGAAAGCTGGGATATTCCCTGAAGCAATATTACGGCGTTTCCCGCGATGAGTGGCTGCAAAAACAGGATTCCAACGCAGCCGATGTGCGGGCAAAAGCACAGGAAATCCACGGGGAAAAGCAGCGGGCTGTCGAACTGCAGGATCAGATCGTCGGGGCCGCGGCCGGAATCGCGGAGCTGAAGACGAAGATCAGGGCATTTGACCAGAGGGAGAGCCTGTTCAACAGGCACTATGGAGAGAAGCTGGCCCGGAATATCCTGGGGGAGTATGAGCCCGGAGCACTCGGGATTCTCCTGGAAACCTATGAAAAAGAACAGGAGGAGCTGGCAAGGAACCGGGTATCCGCCCGAAAACAGCTGGAAGTGTGGGGAGAGGAGAAGCGCAAACGGATACGGGATCTGGAAGACATAAAGCAGGAATCGGTATTGACAAAAGGAGAGCGGCTGGAAGCTTTGAATATCCGGGAGCAGTATGAGCGGGAGCTAACAGAGCGCAGGACGATATTGCGCTATCTGGAGCTGGGAGAAGATCAGATCTTTCAAACGGAGAAGATCCTGGCTGCCTCGGACCACAAGCTTAAGGAACTGCAGCAGGCGCGCCGGGCCCTGGAACAGGAAGAGGATCAGCTGAAAAAAGAATATGTCCGGCTGACCCAGGGAAAGATCCTGGAGCTTCCCGGAGAGTTCGCGGCCATGCTGGAAGAGCTGGGTATCCACTATGTATACGGTATGGAATGGATGAAGAAGAACGGCCGGTCATCGGAAGAGAACCGGAGACTGGCGGCCCGCCGCCCGTTTCTGCCCTATGCGCTGATTCTTTCCGAAAAAGAATTCCGGAAGCTTGCCAATTATGGGAACGGAAATGGAAATGAGAACGGAAATGGAAATGGGAACGGAAATGGCAGCGCGGTGTACACATCCTTTCCAATCCCTATTATATTGCGGGAACAGCTGGAAGATGAGAACGCGGCGGAGGGGAACCACGTCATAAACTTTGACCAGGTGCGGTTCTATGTGTATTTTAATCAGAACCTGCTGGATGAGGAAGCCTTAATGCGGATGATCCGGGAAAAGGAACAGCAGCTGCAGAGAGTATCCGAATCTATTTCCCAAAAACAGGAAGAATATACCGGATATTTTGAACGCCGTGAAAAAATAAGGAATCAGCAGGTGAACGCGGAAAAAGACCGGGAGAACCGGGAGACGATCCGGCTGGCGGAAGAGAAAATCGCGAAACTGGAAGAGCAGATCGGGGAAAAGACAAAGGAACAGCAGGAGCTGGAGCAGAAGCTGAACCAACAGCAGAAGCAGATTCTTCTCTATGAGCAGGAGACGCAGCGTCAGAACGCCAGGCTGGATGATTTTAAAGAATTTTCCCAGGCCTATGACGCATATCTGGAGGACCAGAGGACACTGGAGCATTGCCGGAAGCAGGACAGCCGCTTAAGAGAGCAGAAAAAGCGGAATGCAGAGCAGATCGATAAGCTGGAAAGCCAACTGAAATCTCTGGAATACGAGGGACTCAACATGGCGGACAAGCTTCGGGAAGTACAGGCGAAATGTGTGCTGTATGAGGATTTTGACGGAACGGAAACGCTGGAGGGGGATGTGGTCGACCTGGAGGGGAGATTCCTGGCGATCACTTCAGGACTGTCTTTGGAGCAAAAAGAGCTTGAGAGACAGGCAGCCGAATGCAGAAAACGGTATGAGCAGTCCCGGGAAGAGCTGCACTATCTGCAGAACAAGTATCAGCTTCCGGAGAACGGATGGAAAGGCATCCTGTACAGCAGAAAGGAAGAACAGCACCAGGAAGTGCTGCTTGAGGATCGCGAAGGGAAGAAGCAGCTCAAAGATGTCCTGTGGAATGAGGAGGACAAGAAGACGGCGGTCCTGCGGCAGCAGATCAGCGAGAAACGCCGGAAAATGCTGGAGGAATGTAAAGAAGAAGAGCCGCTTCCCATGGAGGAGATCGCCACAGAGGACTTTGAGGCGCAGATCAATCAGCTGCTGCATCAGGAGAAAGTGCAGACGGAGCAGGAGGAGGCACACAGCCGGAAGATCAGCGGATATGAAGGGAATCTCACGTCCCTGGCGGAATATGCCCATCTGGTGCAGACGGAGGAGACGACGTGGCCCCAGGCCCTCTCACTTATGAACCGGAAACAGTTAGACACCTTCAAGGGGGAGATGGTGCGGGATTACCGCCGCAGCATGGAGGAGGCCGGGGACTGCCGGGCCAGTCTGATTCAGCTTCTGAACCGGATTCTGCGAATCGAAGTATTCCAGGAGGATTTCTACCGCAAACCGTTGGAAGCGCTGTTAGAGCTGTCCAAAGACGCCGGCCAGGTGCTGGTCCAGCTGGACACTACGGTTCAGTCTTACCAAAGCCTGATGGAAAAACTGGAAGTGGACATCTCCATGGTGGAAAAAGAAAAGAAAAAAATCGTGGAGCTGTTGGAGGATTATCTGAGAGATGTCCATGAGAATCTGGGGAAAATCGACGCCAATTCCACCATCACCATACGGGAACGCCCGATCAAGATGCTGAAAATCCAAATTCCGGACTGGCAGGAGAATGAAGCCCTCTACCAACTGCGTATCTCGGATTTTATGGACGAGATTACCCGGAAGGGAATCGAGCGATTTGAACAAAATGAGAACGCCCAGGAATATTTCGGAACCCAGCTGACGACCAGGAACCTGTACGACACGGTGGTAGGGATCAGCAACGTCCAGATCCGGCTGTACAAGATCGAGGCACAGCGGGAATATCCCATAACCTGGGCGGATGTGGCGAAAAATTCCGGCGGCGAAGGCTTTTTGTCCGCCTTTGTAATCCTTTCCAGCCTGCTGTACTACATGAGGCGGGATGATTCCGACTTCTTTGCGGACCGAAATGAGGGAAAGGTTCTGGTTATGGATAATCCGTTTGCGCAGACCAATGCGGCCCATTTGTTAAAACCCCTGATGGACATGGCCGACAAGACCAACACCCAGCTGATCTGCCTGTCCGGACTGGGAGGGGATACGATCTATAACCGCTTCGACAATATTTATGTGCTGAACCTGATAACCGCCAGCCTGCGTAGCGGTATTCAATATGTGAGGACGGATCACATGAAAGGGTTGGAGGGAGAGACTGTGATTCCGACCCATATCGAGGTAACGGAGCAGATGGAGCTTATGTTCTAGAACATATCCCGTATATCACGCGTCGCACGCAGCGGCTGAAACACAGCCCCTAAGTGCCTCTGACATAAAAAAACTCCCATTAAAAGGGAGGATGCCAAGCAACCGGGTTGCTTGGCATTTATTATGAAAAAGTTTATTCAAATTGTAACTTGTCGTCTTATTCATGTGGCGGATCTTTTTTCTTTTGATAGTATTATTATATGGAATAGAAATGAAGAATTCATGTAACTTAAATGAAACTTTTTTGAATGATATTTGAATAAACTATGAACTCTGGGTCAAATCAAAAAGAGTGCGCTTCAGGGAGGTGCCGGTCCCTCCATGATTGCGATACAATGATAGACAGAAGCCTGCCTTTTCTGTTAAAATAGAAAAAAACCTCCGGGAGGATGACGATGGTTATTACATACAAGTGTCCCAATTGCGGTGCCGATCTGGTGTTTGACAGTGAAAAGCAGAAGCTGGTCTGCGGTCATTGCGGGACAGAAAAATCAGTGGAAGAGATGGAACAGATAACCGCTTCCCAAGCGAAAGATGACACAGGGCAAAGAGCAGAATTTAAGATGTTCCACTGCCCGACCTGCGGCGCAGAGATTCTGACGGATGAGCATACCAGCGCCACATTCTGCAGTTACTGCGGGAGTACGGCTCTTATCGAGAGCCGTCTTACGGATGAGTTGGCGCCGGCCTACGTAATTCCGTTTAAGATCAACAGGGAGCAGGCCAAAGAAGCTTACCTGCGCTGGACTAAGAAGGGAAAGCTCACGCCGCGGGAATTTTCAAGCCAGAGCACCATTGAAAAAATCAGCGGCATTTATGTGCCGTACTGGATATACGATTATGACACCCATGTAAAATTAAGGGCGGATTGTACCAGAATCCGTACGGAGCGCCGGGGCGATACGGAATACACCCACACGGATCATTTTGATGTATACCGGGAAGTGGCTGCTGCTTTTGAAAAAGTGCCTGCTGACGCATCCGAAAAGATGGCCGATGATGTGATGGACCGGTTGGAGCCCTTTGATTATAGTGCCATGAAGCAGTTTGAAATGCCTTATCTATCCGGGTATCTGGCAGAAAAATATAATTTTACCGATGAAGAGTTAAAAAACAGGATCGAAAAACGAATCCGTCAATATGCGGCTTCCTCCACCCGGGAGACCATCGGCGGTTACGCCTCTGTGAATGTTCTTCAGGAAAATGTAAATATGGCGGAGAAGAAAGCGGACTATGTACTGCTTCCGGTCTGGATGCTGAACTACCGCTATCAGAACAAAAACTACCAGTTTGCCATGAACGGCCAAACCGGGAAGATCGTCGGAAAACTTCCTGCAGGCAAGGGCCGGGCGGCTGCCTGGTTCGCAGGGGTGTCGGCTATTGTATTTGTGATTTTATCCGTCATCGGGATCTTACTTTAAGGAGGGCAAAAGATTGAAGAAAAAGCTGACATTGATCTGTTTCATCATCGCTATATTCTTATTCGCCACCGGATTCCGCAGTGACGAGCAGAAAGTTTTCGACAATGCAGGACTTCTCACAGAACAGGAAGCGGCAAGACTGCAGGGGCAGTGTATCGAAACTGCCCAAATCAAAGGGATAGACATTATTATCGTTACGGAGAACGGCCTCCAGGGAAAATCCCCCATGGACTATGCGGACGATTTTTACGATGAACACGCATTTGGCTACGATCAGGATCATGGAACCGGTATTCTGCTTCTGGTAGATATGCAGAACAGAGACTGGTGGATCTCCACATCCGGTGAAGCCATGCATTATTTCCCGGTAAAACGGACAGACAAGATGGGAGAGGATATTGCCGCCCATCTGTCCAAAGCCGAATATATGGAAGCTTTTGAGACCTTTATCGCTGAGACCGGTAAATACATGGGGAAAGATCCCAAACAGGACGGTCTGGCCGTAAAACTCCTGATCTTCCTGGGAATCGCGCTGGTATCCGGCGCTATAGTCACCGGTATCCTGTACCACCGCCAGAAGACCCCGATGACGGTCAACAGCAGGACTTACATGAAGGGGCATCAGCCCAATGTACTTCAGCAGTATGATCACTACACACACACTACTACCGTGACCAGACATATAGAACGTGACTCCGGAGGCTCCGGCGGAAGCGGTACCCATGTCAGCAGCGGCGGACACAGCCACGGAGGCAGCGGAGGAAAATTCTAGTAGCTGTCCCCTCTGCGTACGGCCATCTTTGGTAAATGGGGATTTTGAGAGGGGACCAATGTCATTTAGTTAAGAAATTATAAAAAGCAGAACCTTTTTAAACATCAAATAATGAATACGAACGATCAAATAAAGTACTCTATTATGCATCACAATAAGACAGATTGCTATCTGTCTCAAAAAGGTGTATATATTAGATGATGTTTATACAGCTCTGTATAGAAAACTAACGGAAGTCTTATGGCTGACAT